>CANHGC010000051.1 GCA_947460045.1 Bacteroidota bacterium
AAAAAAACACTTAAATTAAATAACAATGGTAGATTTAAAAGAATTCGCGAACCAGTTGGTAAACCTTACTGTAAAAGAGGTTAACGAGCTTGCTCAAATTTTGAAAGAAGAGCATGGCATCGAGCCTGCAGCTGCTGCTGTGGCTGTTGCTGCCCCTGCTGCAGGTGGTGGCGAAGCTGCTGCTGCTGAGCAAACAGAATTTGACGTAATCTTGGTAAGCGCAGGTGATGCCAAATTGCAGATCGTAAAGATCGTTAAAGATTTGACTGGCTTGGGCTTGAAAGAAGCTAAAGACTTAGTAGATGGTGCTCCTAAGGCTGTTAAAGAGAAGGTTTCTAAAGCAGAAGCTGAAGACTTGGCAGCTAAATTGAAAGAGGCCGGCGCTACAGTTGAAATTAAGTAAGCACTAAACCAATGTACCCTAAGGCCCCGGAAATTCCGTGGGCCTTTTGGGCGTTTTAAGACGAACACCACTGTCAAACCATAAAAAAACCAAAAAAATTGAGCACCATACAAAACAAAAGGATTTCATTTGGCAAGGTAAAACATGCCATTGATTATCCCGATTTTCTGGACGTACAACTCCAATCTTTCCAAGAGTTTTTCCAGTTAGACACTCCGGCCGACAAGCGCGAGGGAGAGGGATTGTTTGAAGTATTCCGCGAGAACTTCCCAATCACCGATACCCGTAACATCTTTGTGTTGGAATTCCTAGATTATTTCGTGGATCCCCCAAGGTATGTAATCAACGAATGCATTGAGCGTGGTTTAACCTACGCTGTGCCGTTGAAGGCCAAGTTGAAATTGAGCTGTAACGATCCAGAACACGAAGACTTTCAGACCATAGTTCAGGACGTGTATTTGGGAACCATCCCATATATGACTCCGAATGGTACATTTATCATTAACGGTGCTGAACGTGTAATTGTGAGTCAATTGCACCGTTCACCAGGTGTATTCTTTGGACAGAGTGTACACAGCAACGGAACGAAATTGTATTCTGCTCGTGTTATTCCATTCAAGGGTTCTTGGATTGAATTCGCAACAGATGTGAATGCGGTGATGTACGCATACATCGATCGTAAAAAGAAATTCCCTGTAACAACATTGCTTCGCGCCATTGGATTTGAGAGTGATAAAGACATTCTTGACATTTTCGGTTTGAGTGAGGAAGTGAAGGTTTCAAAGGCAGGTTTGAAGCGTGTGATTGGTCGTAAATTGGCTGCACGTGTTCTTCGTACTTGGATTGAGGATTTCGTGGATGAGGATACTGGAGAAGTAGTAAGCATCGAGCGCAATGAAGTGATTTTGGAGCGTGATACTGTTTTGGCAGAAGATCACATAGATATCATCGTTGAGGCTGGTGTTAAGTCGATCATTTTGAATGCTGAAACTGAGAATGGTATCAGCTATGATGTGATCTACAATACTTTACAGAAAGATACTTCAAACAACGGCAAAGAAGCCTTGGAAGTAATCTATCGTCAATTGAGAAATGCTGATCCACCGGATGAAGAAACAGCTCGTGGTATCATTGAGCGTTTGTTCTTCTCAGACAAGCGTTATGATTTGGGCGAAGTAGGTCGTTATCGCATTAATAAAAAATTGGAGATCGACACCCCGATGGAGGTGCGCGTTCTTACAAAAGAAGATATCATCAGCATCATCAAGTACTTGATTGAACTTTACAATGGTTCTGAAATACTCGATGATATTGACCACTTGAGCAACCGTCGTGTCCGCACCGTGGGTGAGCAATTGTATGCTCAGTTTGGTGTTGGTTTGGCGCGTATGGCAAGAACCATCCGTGAGAAGATGAACATTCGTGATAACGAAGTGTTCACACCTCAGGATTTGGTGAACGCACGTACACTCTCGAGTGTAATTAATTCATTCTTTGGAACCAACCAGTTGAGTCAGTTCTTGGATCAAATCAATCCTTTGGCAGAAATTACGCACAAACGTCGTTTGAGCGCACTTGGTCCGGGTGGTTTGAGTCGTGAACGTGCAGGTTTTGAAGTTCGTGACGTACACTACACCCACTATGGTCGTTTGTGTACCATCGAAACGCCAGAGGGTCCAAACATCGGTTTGATTTCATCGTTGTGTGTACACGCGAAGATCAACGGCATGGGATTCTTGGAAACCCCTTATCGTAAAGTGGTAAACGGCAAAGTGGAAAGTGGTATCGTTTATCTTTCAGCAGAGGAAGAGGATGGTAAAACTATCGCACAGGCGAATGCCGAGTTAGACGAAAAAGGAAACTTTATGACTACGTTGGTGAAGAGCCGTAAGGAAGGTGACTTCCCATTGGTGAATCCAGCGCAGTTAGAATACATGGACGTAGCTCCGAACCAGATTGTATCGATTGCGGCTTCATTGATTCCTTTCTTGGAGCATGATGATGCAAACCGTGCTTTGATGGGTTCTAACATGCAGCGTCAGGCCGTTCCATTGTTGCGTCCTGAAGCCCCTATTGTTGGAACTGGATTGGAAGAGAAAGTGGCTCGCGACAGTCGTTCATTGATCAATTCGGAAGGCAATGGCGAAGTGGTTTACGTGGATGCACGTGAGATTCGCATTCGTTATGAGCACAATGAATTTGATGATTTGGTAAGCTTTACTGGCGATACCAAAACGTATAATTTGATCAAATTCCGCAGAACCAACCAAAACTCTTGTATCAACTTACGTCCGATCGTGAAAAAAGGCGACCGAGTAACTAAGGGACAAGTTTTGTGTGAAGGTTACGCGACCCAGGGTGGTGAATTGGCATTGGGAAGAAACTTGCGTGTGGCATACATGCCATGGCAGGGTTACAACTTCGAGGATGCGATTGTAATCTCTGAGAAGGTTGTGAAAGACGATTGGTATACAACCGTTTACATTACTGAATTTGAATTGGAAGTTCGCGATACAAAGCGTGGTGAGGAAGAGTTAACGAATGATATTCCGAACGTAAGTGAGGAAATGACTCGCAACTTGGACGAAAACGGTTTGATTCGTGTGGGTGCTGAGGTGAAAGAAGGTGATATTTTGATTGGTAAAATCACTCCAAAAGGAGAGACTGAGCCATCACCTGAAGAGAAGTTGTTGCGTGCCATCTTTGGAGACAAGGCGGGCGACGTGAAGGATGCTTCTTTGAAAGCTTCTCCTGGTGCTCAGGGTGTTGTTATCGATAAGAAATTGTTCTCTAAGAGCAAAAAAGATAAAGGCACTCGCAGTGGAGATAAAACCCGCTTGTCTAAAATGGATGATGACCACCGCAAGGATTTGGGTCATTTGAAAGACGAGTTGGTGAAAAAATTGTTCCAATTGGTTGGTGGTAAGACTTCGCAAGGGGTTTACAATATGTACAGTGAGGAATTGATTCCAAAGGGTACAAAATTCACTCAGAAAAATTTGATGAGCATTGATTACAGCAATGTGAACTATCACAATTGGACGAGTGATACTGACAAGAACGATTTCGTGGTTCGTTGTTTAACCAACTACATCAATGTTCACAACGAGAAGGTGACCAATTACAAGCGCGATCATTACTCAATCAGTGTGGGTGATGAATTGCCAACCGGTATTTTGCAATTGGCGAAAGTATATGTTGCCAACAAGCGTAAATTGAAGGTGGGTGATAAGATGGCGGGTCGTCACGGAAACAAGGGTATCGTAGCGCGCATTGTGCGTGAAGAAGATATGCCGTTCTTGAACGATGGAACTCCGATGGATATCGTATTGAACCCATTGGGTGTACCTTCACGTATGAACTTGGGTCAGATTTACGAAACTGTATTGGCGTGGGCTGGTAAGGAAATGGGCGTTCGTTTTGCGACACCAATTTTCGATGGAGCTACTATGGCTGAGATCGACGAGGTAACTGAAAAAGCAGGTATCCCGAAGAACGGTTTGGTTTATTTGAACGATGGTTTGAGCGGTGTGAAATTTGATCAACCCACTACTGTAGGTATCAGTTACATGTTGAAATTGGGACACATGGTGGATGATAAGATGCACGCACGTTCAATTGGTCCATACTCACTCATTACTCAACAGCCGTTGGGTGGTAAGGCGCAGTTTGGTGGTCAGCGTTTCGGTGAAATGGAAGTGTGGGCGTTGGAGGCATTTGGTGCTGCCAACATCTTGCGCGAGATTCTCACAGTGAAATCGGATGACATTACCGGTCGTGCGAAGGCATATGAGGCCATTGTTAAGGGTGATAACATCACAAACATAGGCACACCAGAATCGTTCAACGTATTGCTCCACGAGCTCCGTGGTTTGGGCTTGGAAGTAACATTTATGGATTAATCCCCAGAAACCAATCATGCAACTTCAAAAGAAAACACAAAAACAAGGGAGTAACTTTAGCAAGATTCGTATCTCGCTTGCATCTCCTGAAAACATATTACGTCGCAGTTTCGGTGAAGTAGTTAAACCCGAAACCATTAACTATCGCAGTTATAAGCCTGAAATGGGCGGATTGTTCTGTGAGCGCATTTTCGGTCCAATCAAGGATTACGAATGTCATTGCGGTAAATACAAGCGTATCCGTTACAAGGGTATTGTTTGTGACCGTTGTGGTGTAGAGGTAACCGAGAAGAAGGTGCGTAGAGAGCGCATGGGTCACATCAATTTGGTGGTACCTGTGGCTCACATTTGGTACTTCCGTTCTTTGCCGAACAAAATTGGTTATTTGTTGGGAATCCCTACCAAGAAATTGGATATGGTTATTTACTATGAGCGTTATGTAGTGGTTCAGACCGGTGCAGCGAGCAATGTAAATTACTTGGATTTGTTAACAGAGGAAGAGTACTTAGACATTTTGGATTCTTTGCCAAAAGAAAACCAGATGTTGGAGAATTCAGACCCCAACAAATTCGTAGCCATGATGGGTGCAGAGGCTTTGGAAGAGTTGTTGAAGCGTGTGAATTTGGACACGTTGAGCTACGACTTGCGTAACCAAGCTGCTACTGAAACTTCACAGCAACGTAAGCAAGAGGCGTTGAAGCGTTTGAAAGTAATCGAAAGCTTCCGCGGTGCTCAGTTGACTGGTGAAAATCGCCCTGAGTGGATGATCATGAAGATGTTGCCAGTAATTCCACCAGAATTGCGCCCATTGGTGCCATTGGAAGGTGGAAGATTTGCTACATCGGATTTGAATGATTTGTATCGCCGAGTAATTATCCGTAACAACCGTTTGAAGCGTTTGGTTGAGATCAAAGCCCCTGAGGTGATCTTGCGTAACGAAAAGCGTATGTTGCAGGAAGCGGTGGATTCATTGTTGGATAACACGCGTCGTGCAAGTGCTGTTAAGAGCGAAGGCAATCGTCCGTTGAAATCTTTGAGCGATATGCTTAAGGGTAAGCAGGGTCGTTTCCGTCAGAACTTGTTGGGTAAGCGTGTGGATTATTCTGGTCGTTCGGTAATCGTGGTAGGACCTACACTCAAATTGAACGAGTGTGGTTTGCCAAAGAACATGGCGGCGGAATTGTTCAAACCGTTTATCATTCGTAAATTGATTGAAAGGGGTATCGTAAAAACCGTAAAAACTGCGAAGAAAATCGTAGAGAAAAAAGATCCGGTGATTTGGGATATCTTGGAAAATATTTTGAAGGGTCACCCAGTATTGTTGAACCGTGCTCCTACGCTTCACAGATTGGGTATCCAAGCTTTCCAGCCTAAGTTGGTTGAGGGCAAGGCCATTCAATTGCACCCATTGGTATGTTCAGGATTCAACGCGGATTTTGACGGTGACCAAATGGCGGTTCACGTTCCATTGGGCAATGCGGCTGTTGCTGAAGCACAGTTGTTGATGTTGGCATCGCACAACATTTTGAACCCAGCGAACGGTGCACCGATTACTGTACCTTCTCAGGATATGATCTTGGGATTGTACTACATCACCAAAGAGCGTAAATCTACCCCAGAACATCCAGTGAAAGGTGAAGGTTTGTCGTTTTATGGTGCTGAAGAAGCCATCATCGCTTACAACGAAGGCAGGGCTGAATTGCACTCAAAAGTGAAGTGTAAGGCCACTATTTTGGAGAATGGCGAATTGGTAGAGAAGATCATTGATACCACCATCGGAAGAATCATCTTTAACCAAGTGGTTCCGAAGGAAGTTGGATACATCAACGAATTGTTGAAGAAGAAGAATTTGCGTGACATCATCACCAAGATCATTCGCTTCAGCGGTGTTGCCAAAGCAGCAGATTTCTTGGATAACATCAAGAACTTGGGCTTCCACTATGCATTTAAAGGTGGATTGAGCTTTAACTTGAGTTATGTGAAGATTCCTGTTGAAAAGGAGCAGTTGGTGAGCAAGGCAATGGAAGAAGTATTGGAGATTCAATCGAATGCCGATATGGGTTTCATTACCAACAACGAGCGTTACAACCAGGTAATTGATTTGTGGACGCGTGTTAACAACCAGTTGGCGCGAGTTTTGATCAACGATTTGCAGAATGAAGACCAAGGTTTCAACCCCATTTATATGATGTTGGATTCTGGAGCCCGTGGTTCCAAGGAGCAAATTCGTCAGTTGGGTGGTATGCGTGGTTTGATGGCTAAGCCTCAAAAGAATACAGGTGGATCAGGTGGAGATACCATTGTAAACCCAATTATTCCGAACTTCAAAGAAGGTTTGAACGTATTGGAGTATTTCGTATCTACGCACGGTGCTCGTAAAGGTTTGGCGGATACGGCGTTGAAGACTGCGGATGCGGGTTATTTGACTCGTCGTTTGCATGACGTTGCGCAGGATGTTGTGATTACTGAGCCAGATTGTGGTACCCTTCGTGGTATTGCGATGTCTGCTTTGATGAACAACGACGAAATCACTGAGCCATTGTACGAAAGAATCTTGGGTAGAACTGCCCTTGACGATGTTTATAATCCATCAACTGGTGCTTTGATCGTTGCTGGTGGTCAGGAATTAACAGAAGAAATTTCTGTGGCCATTGAAGAGGCGGGCATCGAAGAATTGGAAATCCGTTCGGTATTGACTTGCGAAACCCTCACGGGTGTATGTGCTGCTTGTTACGGTCGTAACTTGTCTACTGGAAGAATGGTTCAAGCTGGAGAAGCTGTGGGTGTAATTGCTGCACAGTCTATCGGTGAACCAGGAACTCAGTTGACGTTGCGTACTTTCCACACGGGTGGTGCGGCGTTGAACATTGCTGCTGAGAATACATTGACTACAAAGTACGATGGTATGATCAGTTTCGATGGAATGCGTACTGTAACCAAGTTTGAAACCGATGAAAACGGTGAAGCCAAAAATTCTGAAATCGTATTGGGACGTTCAGGTGAAGTGCGCGTATTGGATCCAAAAACCAAAACCGTAATTACTACTTACAACATTCCTTATGGTGCCGTTTTGATGGTGAAAGAAGGTCAGAAAGTGAAAAAAGGCGATGTGATGTGTACTTGGGATCCATTTAACACATTGATCGTATCTGATATTGATGGTAAAGTATCTTATGAAAACATCATCGAAGGTGTGAACATGAGAGAAGAAGGTGATGAGCAAACTGGTTTGTCTGAATTGGTGATTGTGGAAAGTCGTGATAAAACGAAGGTTCCTCAGTTCCGAGTAGAGGGTAACGATGATGTTGTGAAGATTTTCAACATGCCTATGGGTGCCATTTTGGTGGCCAAGAATGGCAACACTGTAAAAGGTGGTGATGTGTTGGCGAAGATTCCTCGTTCTGCTACCCGTACACGAGATATTACCGGTGGTCTTCCCCGTGTTACTGAATTGTTTGAAGCTCGTAACCCTTCGAATCCTGCAGTAGTTGCAGAAATCGATGGTGTTGTAACTTACGGTGTTTCTAAGCGTGGTAACCAGGAAATCATCATTACTTCAAAAGATGAAGAGGTGAAGCATTATCAGGTGCCATTGTCTAAGCACATCTTGGTACACGATGGTGACTACGTGAGAGCGGGTCAACCATTGAGTGATGGCGCTATTACCCCACAAGATATTCTTCGTATCGAAGGTCCTGCATCAGTACAACGTTATGTATTGAACGGAATTCAGGAAGTATATCGTTTGCAGGGTGTAACAATCAACGACAAGCACATTGAAGTAATCGTACGTCAGATGATGCAGAAGATGGAAATTGTTGATCCAGGCGATACTCGTTTCTTGGAAGGTGAAATTGCGGATCGATGGACTTTACGTCTAGAGAACGATAATATTTACGACAAGAAGTTTGTAACCAACCCTGGTGATTCAACGAACATGCATGCTGGTCAGATTGTGAGTTTGAAAGACTTGCGTCAAGAGAACAGTACTTTGCGTCGTCAGGATATGGCATTGGTAGAATACCGTGATGCAGTGGCAGCAACAGCTACGCCTGTATTGCAGGGTATTACTCGTGCTTCATTGGGAACTCAGAGCTTTATGAGTGCGGCATCGTTCCAGGAAACCACTAAGGTGTTGAACGAAGCGGCAATTTCAGGAAAGATTGACGAGTTGAAGGGCTTGAAAGAAAACGTAATTGTAGGTCATTTGATTCCTGCTGGTACTGGATTGAGAAGATTCCAGGAAGTAATTACCGGATCAAAAGAAGAGTACGAGCGTTTGATGGCTACCAAGTACGAGGAAGCGGAAGAAGAAGCTCAGGCTTAATATTCAGCAACCGATAAATTGTAATTTCGCATTAAGGGCGGCCCATTG
>CANHGC010000052.1 GCA_947460045.1 Bacteroidota bacterium
GCCTGCTTGCGAAATGTGAGATAAGAAATGATTTTATTGACTATCATGGTGAACAAACTTAATTAAAATCGTGGATCAATTTGTTGACTTTTCGTCTTTTTCTTGCAATACCTTGTGGATATCGATGGGCTGTTTCACTTTCTTATCGGTCAAGGCCAAGTCCAATACTTGTAGCATGTTATTCACATAAGAGAAATTCAAACCTTCCAAATATTGAGCGGGTATGTCTAACACGTCTTTTTTGTTTTGCTCACACAAAATCACCTCTGTTATTCCAGCTCTTTTAGCTGCAAGGAGCTTTTCTTTGATACCACCCACCGGCAACACTTTACCTCTCAAAGTAATCTCCCCGGTCATCGCCAATTTGCTTTTCACCTTGTTTTGAGTAAACAAAGACGCCAAACTTGTCAATATCGCGATACCAGCACTTGGTCCATCTTTGGGAATGGATCCCGCTGGAAAATGCACGTGAATGTCCCAATGATCAAAAACCCTTGCATCAATGTTCAAGTATTCTGAATGGGCCTTCAAATAGGACTTCGCCAACATCACACTCTCTTTCATCACATCGCCCAACTGACCGGTAATGAGCAGCTGGCCTTTGCCTCTCGACAGTTTGCTTTCAACAAACAACACCGATCCTCCCATGGGACTCCAAGCCAATCCAGACACAACACCGGCTGTTTCGTTGTTCTCATACATTTCAGGTTCCAACTTTTCAGCACCCAAAATCACTTCAACTTCGGCCACGTTGATTTGTTTCTTCAAAGGTTCATCTAGGGCGATGGACTTCGCCACCGATCGCGCCAAGGCTGCAATGCGCTTATCCAAGGATCTAACCCCACTTTCTCTGGTATATTGCTCAATAATTACTTCCAAAGCCTTGTCCGGAACCTTGAATTGATTGGTTTTCAATCCGTGCGCTTTCCTCTGTTTTGGCACCAAATATTTCTTAGCGATCTCGATTTTCTCTTCGATGCTGTATCCATGGATTTCAATAATTTCCATACGATCCAACAAAGCCGGTTGAATGGTATCTAAATTGTTGGCAGTGGCTACGAACAATACTTTACTGAGATCATAATCCAACTCCAAATAATTGTCGTAAAAAGTACCGTTTTGCTCAGGATCCAACACTTCTAACATGGCAGAAGATGGATCACCCCTAAAATCTCTACCCAATTTATCGATTTCGTCCAAAACGAAAACAGGATTGGATGCACCAGACTTCTTCAAATTCTGCAAAATTCGGCCAGGCATCGCACCGATGTAGGTTTTACGATGTCCGCGAATTTCAGATTCATCGTGCAAACCACCCAAGCTCATTCGAACATACTTTCTGCCCAGTGCATTGGCGATGCTTTTACCCAACGATGTTTTACCTACACCTGGAGGACCGTAAAGACAAATGATGGGAGATCTCATATCGCCCTTCAATTTCAAAACCGCCAAATACTCTAAAATCCGTTTTTTCACTTTTTCCAAGCCAAAATGGTCTTCATCGAACACTTTTTGGGCATGGTGAATATCAAAATTGTCGTTGGTTGTTTCATCCCAAGGCAAATCCAACATCAATTGTACATAATTCAATCCAACAGAATAGTCAGGAGATGCTGGATTAACACGCATCAACCGGTCCAATTCCTTATTGAAATGGTCGTGAATGGTTTTGTTCCATTTTTTACTATTCCCTTTTTCCCGGAGATTTTGAATTTCTTTGTCTGGAGACTCCCCACCCAATTCTTCTTGAATGGCCCGAATTTGTTGCTGCAGGAAGTATTCTTTCTGCTGCTTATCCATATCGGTCCTTACTTTGCTTTGAATTTGGTCTTTGAGTTCCAACATCTGCAATTCTTGGGTAACATGAGTTAGCACCAAAGTGGCTCTCAATGCGGGATCCAAGGTCTCAAGCAGCGTTTGCTTTTCGTTTTGTGAAATGTTCAAATTACTACTCACAAAATGAATCAAGAACGTCTTTGAATCGATATTCCTTAGTGCCACGCTGGCATCACTGGGGATTTGTGGCGATAAATTGATGATTTTATGAGATATATCTCGAATCGAATCAATGGTGGCTTTATACTCCTTCGTTTCTTTGTTCGAAATATCTTGTAGCGAACTCACCTTGGCCTTGAAGTATGGTTCTGTTTGGGTGTATTCATCAATTTTGATTCTCCGCTTGCCTTGTAAAATCACCGTTGAACTGCCATCAGGCATGCGCATCAAACGAACGATTTGTGCCAATGTACCCACCGAATACAAATCGTCCACAGTGGGATCCTCCACAGAGGGGTTCTTCTGTGCAACTACGGCGATGATTTTGTCTTTCTTGTTGGCGTCCTTGATTAACCTGATGCTCTTGTCTCTGCCCACAGTTATCGGAAAAATCACTCCCGGATAAAGCACCGTATTGCGCATGGTAAGCACCGCCAATTCCTCCGGGACCTCTATTTTATTGCTCTCATCTTCTTCTTGTTTTGAAAACAACGGCAGAAACTCTGGCGCATCTTCGTAAGAATCAGAATCTTGATCGTTCGAAAAAAATACTTCTTTGTTGTTAAACATCGGACTACACAAATATCAATGCTTGTGCCAAAGGTTACAAACCGACAAAAATCATAAACAAATAAAAACCTATGACAATTTGTCGGGATTGAAAAATACATGGTCTTAGATTTGGAAAACTGCGATTTTTCTTGAAATTTGCGTAACAAACAAATATTTATGAAACTAAAACATTTACTTCTCGCGTTGACTTTGCCTGTGGTTGCCTTTTTGGGCTCTTGCGGCGGCGATAGCAACGATCCAAAACCATCAATTTCATTAACAGCTGGTGCCAAATTTGTAAGTGGCGATATCAGTGTAATGAGTGACTCTCTTTTGTCGTTCTCTGTTTCAGCAACTTCTGGTTCTGGTGCATTGAGCAACATCACTGCCAACTACAGCATCAATGGTAAAACCGCAGTGATGATTAAAGATACATCTGTTGCAGGCAATGCAGTGGCATTTGTAATCAAAAATCGTTTGTCGGGTAGTGTAGACGATGTTGTTACTTACAACTTCATCGCCAAAGACGCCAATGGCCAAACAGCTACTGTTTCTGTAAAAATCACTGTAATCCCTCCCACTGCTCCTTTGGTAGGATTTGCCAATCAATTGGTTTACAATGCAAGAAACACTGGATTTGAGAACGCTTATGACTTAAACAAAGGTGTTGGATTATTAACCAATTCAAGTGCTACGTTGAAAGACTTGATGGACAAAACCAGCTCTACCATGGACCAATTCTCTAAAATTTGGGGTTCAGACAATAACAGCAAATTTTTGAAGGTTACAGCCAACGATTACACCAACGCATCAACCACTACTTATTTGTATAACTTGTGGAAAGCGAACAGTGCTTTAGCAGTGGCAACCACCGCTACTTTGGCTGTGAACGACGTATACGTTGTTAAATCTGGCCAAGATTTGCCATTCGGTTTGTATATTATCAAGGTAACAAAAATCCAAGATTTGACAGCCGCTGGTAATCACAACGATTACGTTGAGTTCAGCTACAAGAAGATCGACAACTAATCAATAAATAAACTTTTAACTTTTGCAAAAACCCCGCATACGCGGGGTTTTTTGTTAATAATCGCAACGAAATTTTGTCGTATTTTGTAAATCGTGAAAAAGATAGCAGTTCTCACATCCGGTGGCGATGCCCCAGGCATGAATGCATGCATACGTTCAGTTATTCGGGCTTGTGCTCATTACAATTTGGAAGTATTTGGCATCCATAGAGGATATCAAGGATTGATTGAAAATGAAATCCACCCCATGACACCCAGCAGTGTAGCAAACATCATCCAAATGGGTGGTACGATTTTGAAAACGGCCAGAAGCATGGATTTTATGACCCCCGAAGGACGCAAAAAAGCCCATCAGAATCTACTAAACCTAGGCATTGAAGGCATTGTCTGCATCGGTGGAAATGGAACCTATACAGGTGCCATGATTTTTGAAAAAGAGTTTGGCATTCCTAGTATGGGCTGTCCAGGCACTATTGATAATGACCTTTGGGGTACCGATGCCACCATTGGTTATGATACCGCCATTAATACCGCCATGGAAGCCATCGACAAAATCAGAGACACCGCTGATGCCCATAACAGAATTTTCTTTGTTGAGGTAATGGGTCGTCATTCAGGTCACATCGCCCTGCTATCCGGCATTGCTGGTGGAGCCGAAGGCATTTTTATACCCGAACGCGGAAATGAATTTGACGATATCGTTCAACTCTATGAATCCAAAGCGCGTAAAAAGGAATTTAGCATTTTTGTGGTTGCTGAAGGCGATGAAGAAGGTCGTGCCTATGAAATTTCGAAAAGATTCCAAGCCATTTACCCCGAAACCGATTGTAGAGTCACTGTTTTAGGACACGTCCAACGCGGCGGAAGACCTACAGCGAACGACAGAATACTTGCTTCACGTTTGGGAGCACATGCCGTAAAAGCTTTGATTGATGGTCGACGAAATGAAGCCGTGGGTGTGGTGAACAACGACATCAAATTTACGTCGTTCCAAGAAGCCATCGAACACAAGAAAGACATCCAAGACAACTTGTGGACATTGAACACCATCATCACCCGTTAATCGATTGATAGAAAAATGATTACCCAACTGAAAATCAAAAATTACGCACTGATAAAGTCGCTCGACATTGATTTCAAGCCGGGCTTCACATCAATCACAGGAGAAACAGGCGCGGGTAAAAGTATACTCTTGGGGGCCATTGGCTTGGTCATGGGAGATCGCAGCGATAGTTCAGCAATTCTAGATCCCACCGAAAAATGTGTCATAGAAGCAGACTTTTACATTGCATCTATGGGATTGAAATCGGCCTTTGAAGACAGAGACATTGATTATTCAGACCATTGCACCGTGCGCAGAGAATGGGCACCCAACGGAAAAACACGATCATTCATCAATGAGTCGCAAGTAACCGTATCAGAGCTCAAATGGCTAGGCACTCAACTGCTTGAAATTCATTCGCAACACACAGGTTTGCTTGTCACTCAGAACGATGAGCAAATGAAATTACTGGATGCATATTGCGGCTCAGATTTGGCCTTGGCGAAGTATCAAAAAACGTATACCACAATAAACCAACTAAAAACATCGCTCAAGTCCAAACAACAGGCGCTCGCCAAGATTCGGAGCGATTCTGATTATAACAATTATTTGTTGGATGAACTCCAGCAATTTGCGCCCGTGGAAGGTGAAGAGGAACAATTGGAAAAAGATATCGCCCTATTGAGTCAATCTTCTGAGCTTGAAACTTCGCTATCAAAAGTTGATGCCATTTTGGATGGTGGCCAAGGCAGTTTGATTGATTTGATTGGTCAATTGAAGTCGGAATTGAAAGGCTTCACAGGGCTATCCAGCGACCTAAACGATTATTTTGAGCGTGTACAAAGCATGGGTTTAGAAGCCAAAGAATTGGCTCGCGACATTCAAAGTGCCGCAGGATCTTATGAGAGCAACCCAGAAAAGTTGGAACAACTCAATCAGCGATTCAGTGCATTGCAACTGCTATTGAGAAAACATGCCTGCAATTCATCAATGGACCTGATGGGCAAGTTTGAATTGTTACAGCAAGGACAGGTTGGTGAAAACCATTTGGAGGCCGAGATCACAGACATCGAGGAGCAAATTTCTGCTTTGTTCAAACAAATGGAAGCTGAAGCCACTGAATTGCACGGCATGAGGCTAGCGTCTAAAGATGCCCTATCAAATCGGGTGGTTGAACAGCTGCATCAATTGGAGATGCCTTTCGCACAAATGGAGGTTTTGGTTGAATCACTGGGTGACAATTACAACGAATACGGCAATTCAAAAGTGGCCATTCATTTCAGTGCGAACAAAGGCCAACACCCCATGCCCATTGAAAAAGTGGCATCGGGCGGAGAAATCTCACGGTTGAATTTTTGCTTGAGAACGATCATCGCCGAACTGAGGCAATTACCAACGCTCATTTACGATGAAGCAGATACTGGCGTGAGCGGAGAAGTTGCTAGTAGATTGGGTTACTTGATGAGAAAACAAGGTAGTAAACAACAAATTTTGGCCATCACTCACCTACCCCAAGTGGCTTGTTCCGGCAACCAACAACTCTTTGTCTATAAAAACAATGAGGCGGATATCAGCGAAACGCAGATCAAAAATCTGGATGAAAAAGGTCGGATTGTAGCCATCGCCGAGATGTTATCCGGCAAAAACCCGTCTGAAGCTGCGTTGCTAAATGCAAAAAACTTATTAGAAATCCAATCGGCTTGAACCGGTTGATTGGTCTGTGTTTTTTTCCTCTGCCTCGTACCTTTCGTAATTCACATCGATATCGGTGGGCTTGCTCTGCGCAGCGGTGGTAGCCAATACATCGCATCTCTCATTTTCTTTGATACCGGCATGACCTTTCACCCAGTAAAACTTGGGCTTGTGTATCTCGTAATGACCCAAAAACATCTGCCACAAATCCACATTCTTCACTTTTTTCCAACCCTTGGCTTTCCATCCAAACAACCACTTCTTCTCAATGGCGTCGCAAACATATTTGCTATCCGTGTAGATCTGAATGGGCAAACCCGGCGTTTTGATGTGTTTCAAGGCCATAATGACTGCCAACAATTCCATGCGATTGTTGGTGGTTCTGCGAAATCCCCCGGAAAGTTCCTTCCGATGTTGGGCGTGCATCAATACAGCACCATAACCTCCTGGCCCTGGATTACCCAAAGCAGCTCCATCGGTATATATGATGATCGGCAACGACACGCAGCAAAGTTAAGCGATATGCATGGCGAAGTTCACCCTACCCATTGTATTTTTGTTCCATGGAAGCAGAAATCATTACCATTGGGGACGAGTTGCTGATTGGACAAACCATCGATACCAACAGCGCTTATCTTGGGCAACAATTGGGCAAAATTGGCATTTCTGTTTCCCGTAAAACAGCCATTTCGGACCAAGAAAACGCCATACTTTCGGCCATCGCCGAATCACAATCCCGCGTAAATATTTTGATTATTACAGGCGGATTGGGGCCTACCAAGGACGATATCACCAAGAAAACCTTGTGTAAATACTTCGATTGTGGCTATCGCATGGATGAAAACGTGGTGAATCAACTCCAAAAAATGTTCGAGAAAAGGGGGCGCGTGATGTTGGAAACCAATCTGGTACAAGCCAATATGCCAGAAGCTTGTGAAACCTTAACCAATGAAGTGGGCACAGCACCTGGGATGTGGTTCTTCAGAAACAACCAAGTGCTGATTTCTTTACCCGGCGTTCCGGGCGAAGTGTATCATTTGATTGAAAAACAAGTGATTCCAAAGCTTCAACAAGAATTCAACCTCCCCATGGTGGAACATCGCACATTGGTCACAGTGCAAAAAGCTGAGAGTTTGCTTTCTCGCGATTTGGAATCCTTTGAAGCGTCGCTGCCCGAAAACATTGGGTTGGCCTATTTACCCAGTTTTAATACGGTAAAATTGCGCCTTACCCAAAAGGTGGAAAACATCAACGACTTAAGCATCGATCATTATTTCAAACTCTTACAACAAACCATCGCAGAGGATGTGTTTTGTTTGGAAGACATCGATCCGGCACTTCACGTGTCGCGGTATTTGATACAAAATAACATTTCCTTCAGCACCGCCGAGAGTTGCACTGGGGGTTGGGTGGCTCATCGATTGATGCAAGCACCGGGCATTTCCGCGGTTTACCCTGGTTCCATCGTGGCCTATTCCAACGAGGTAAAAGCAACAGAATTGGGCGTACCCAGCCACATTTTCGAAGAAGAAGGTGCCGTGAGCGAGGCTTGTTCCTTGGCGATGGCCGATGGCGTTCGAAAAAAATTCGGTGTAGAATTGGGCATCTCAACCACCGGAATTGCAGGTCCCGGAGGAGGAACAGAAAAAAAGCCGGTGGGGTTGGTCTACATCGCCGTGAGCTATAAAGAAAATTCTATGGTCAAGAAATTTAGACTGTTTGGCAACCGCGAACAAATTATCCAACGGAGCAGCAATGCAGCGCTGTGGATGGTAAAACAAATTTTGGATTTACCCACAGAAATCCTGCCTTAATTGACAGGCCAAATTCATAAGAATCCTATTATTTTCAGTACCTTTGCGGTAGATTCATGACTGAAAAAATTCTCATTCTCGACTTTGGTTCTCAGTATACCCAATTGATCGCACGTCGCTTGCGCGAATTGTTTGTTTATTGCGAAATCCACCCCTATAACCACATCCCTGAATTAAATACCGATATCAAAGGCATCATCCTATCCGGCAGTCCTTGCTCGGTCAATGAAACGGATGCGCCCATGGTTGATTTGTCTGTGTTGATGTCGCACGGTCCCCTACTCGGCGTTTGCTATGGGGCTCAATTGTTGGCCAAGGTATACGGTGGTGTAGTCTCTCGGAGCGATCACCGCGAATATGGCAGGGCGATGATGCAGAGAACTGGAAACGACAGTCAACTATTATCGGAATTGAGCGATGAATCTCAAGTTTGGATGAGCCATGGCGATACCATCACCGCATTACCGGCACATGCACAAGTGATTGCAAAAACAGATTCTATTCCGGTGGCTGCCTTTTCTTTGGAAAGCGAACATCC
>CANHGC010000053.1 GCA_947460045.1 Bacteroidota bacterium
AAACAAAACACCTTTTGTCGTTGCCTGACAGCTACGATTCATTTCATGAAAGAAATGAATAATTATTTCTTGTAGACCAATTTTAGGTCAAGTGCATCGCCAATGACTTTGCAAACAAAATCGATGTTGTCTTGGGCTGTAAAAGTGGCAGTGAGCTTTGGGCTGTTGTTATTTCGTAAGCCAATGGGTGCGTTTCCGAGTACTTCAATTTGAACACCGTATTGGGATTCAACGGCACTGATCACATCGGATAAATGGGCATTGTTGAATTTCAATCCGTTTTGGTTCCATTGCACCGCTATGAGGTTTACGTTTGAATCAATTTGAAAAAACGAGGCTTTTTTATTCACGGAATTTGGGTTTTCGGTGGCTCTCATTCCTTTGGTTAGTATTGCAGATGCAAGTGTGGTTTGTGAGTTGTTGGCTGCCATTTTTTCTACGCGCACTTTTCCGTGGTTTACGGTTACTTGTAGGGGTTTGTTTGTATAAGACCTTACATCGAAACCGGTACCCAAAACGGTCACTTGATTGCTACCGCTGCGAATAACAAACGGTGCATTGGGATTTTTCGCCACTTCAAAATGCGCCATACCATTGAGGTTGATTTTGCGTGCATTTTTGGTGATTGTGTAGGCTACGCTGGAGTTGGCGTTGAGTGTGATTACGCTGCCGTCTTTGAGTGTGATTTCTTTTACCTCTCCGGTGTTTGAAGTGTAGTTGCCTTGATCGAGGATGGCCGTGCTTTGGTTGTTAAACCAAAATGCCCAAGCGCCAACGGCTATGAGGGATATGGCTGCCGCGATGCGGAAAATTTGCTTGAAGTTTCTCTGAACGGTGAATGGCGAATTTGAAACCGCAGGGCTTGCTTTTTTGTTGGCCAGGTCTGCTGAGAATTTCTTCCAAGCATCATCATTGCCGTTTTCAAAGCTATATTTATATTGGCCCGCCGCGTCCCATACTTCATGGAATTGGGGGTCGATATGGGGTTTGTTGTTATTGGATTCCATAGAATTAGTGGGTTAATTGTGGCTGCATCATTGCAGACACTTGTTGTTTGATGATGGCCAAAGTGGGCTTGAATTGGGGGTTTTTTTTCAACCACTCTTCAAGCTTTCTCAATTCTTCTTCTTTCATCAAGCCAGCCGCATACTTGGTGAAGGTGTTGCTTTCTAATTGTTCTTTTGTCATGACGTTGCCTTTTTCCGGAAAGGGGTAATCAGGCCTATAGACACAGAAAGTGTGCTATACCCCCAAAAGAAATGATAATTTTTTGAAAAATTTTGAAGAAGCCCGACAAATACATGATTTACAACGAGTTGTATTCAGTTCAATGCCAATTTATTTCTGATTTAAGGGAGTGTGCTGGGGTTTATTGCCCAAAATTGTGGATACTTTCAATGATTTCAACCACGGCGCGACCTTCTTGGGGCGTTGTAATTGCATCGGCATTGTGGATGAGGTTGTTGATCACATCTTGAATCACGAAATGGTGGTTGGCGGCGCTGCCTTTGTAGTTTCCGTAATCATTGGCGGGTTGCGCATCGGGAAGTGTGGGTAATGTGTAGTTTTCGATTTCGCAATAATCTACGGTATTCATGTATTGACCGCCCAGTTTCACCGTGCCTTTTTCAGCGATCAGGGTGATCGAACTTTCAAAATTTTGTTGATTTAAACTGGTTGAATAACTCAATGAGCCTTGGCCATTTGCGCCAAATGAAAAGATCACCTGTCCGCTATCGTGAAATTCTGTTAACTGTTGGTGATTGAAGTTGGATGCGTTGGCGTAGTTAATGGTAATGGGCCCAAGCAGCCAATAGATCAGGTCAATAAAATGCGAAAATTGTGTGAAAAGAACCCCTCCATCTAGGTCATTGGTGCCGTGCCAATGTCCTTTTTGGTAGTATCGGTGATCCCTATTCCAATAGCAGACAATTTGTGCTTGGTAGATTTCGCCGAGGGTGTTTTCTGCGATGAGGTTTTTGATCCATTGCGAGGGTGGCGAGAATCGATTTTGCATCACACAGAAGATTTTCTTGTTGCGTTTTTGGGCTTCAAGGATCATGGCATCACAATCTTCGGTGGATAGGGCCATGGGTTTTTCTACCACAACATGTCTGCCCATGGAAAGTGCTTGGATGGCGTGTTGGGAATGAAATCCATTGGGTGTTGCGATTGAAACCACATCAACATTTGCATGGTGCATAAGCATTTCCTCAATGTTTTGGTATACCGGGATGTTTTGAGGAATGTTGAGCTCTGCGGGTGATTTGATGTCAACAACAGCAACGAGTTTTGCATTGGGATTCAGAGAAATCATGTGAGCATGGCGGGTGCCAATGTGGCCAACGCCCACAACTGCAAAGTGAATGGTTTCTGCTGATTCAGTCATGATGAGGGGCAAAAATGCGGAAGATTTACCACAAAATGTCATCGTAAATAAAATCGATGAGAAAAAGGTTTGGTAATGTGGGCAGAACCGCCAAAATTTGCGGTAGTATGACGAACGAAAAGGTTTTGGTGATTGGGTCTTGCGGACAGTTGGGCACGGAGTTGGTGGAGGCGTTGCGAGGCATTTATGGTGATTCAAATGTGATCGCGAGTGATGTGAAGAAATCAGACAACCCTGTTTTTGATGGGGGTCCGTTTGAAACATTGGATATTTTGGATGCGGATGGTTTGGGTGCGGTGATTCAGAAATACAAACCCACACAGGTGTATCATTTGGCGGCGTTGTTGAGTGCAACGGCTGAGAAAAACCCTGAGTTTGGTTGGAAGTTGAACATGGAGGGACTGTTTCACGTGTTGAATGCGGCGCGCGATACAGGTATCATTAAGAAAGTATATTGGCCCAGTAGTATTGCGGCTTTCGGACCAAACACAGAGCGATTTGACACACCCCAATACGGCACCATGGATCCCACAACCATTTATGGAATTAGTAAATTGGCGGGTGAGTTGTATGCGCAATATTATTTCAATCGTTGGGGCATTGATACGCGTTCATTGCGTTACCCCGGTTTGATTGGGTACAAGAGTGCTCCAGGCGGAGGAACCACGGACTACGCGGTGGCCATTTATCACGATGCTTTGCAAACGGGTAAGCACAATTGTTTCTTGGGCGAGGGCACTACGTTGCCGATGCTGTATATGCCCGATGCGTTGAAGGCCACTTTGGATATCATGCATGCGCCGGCGGAGCAAATCAAGATTCGCACCAGTTATAATTTGGCGGGAATGAGTTTTGCACCGGAAGAAATCGCGGCATCGATTGCCAAGTTTGTGCCTGGTTTTGAAATTTCTTACGACCCCGATTACCGTCAGGCCATCGCCAACAGTTGGCCGGCTGTGATTGACGATACGGAGGCTCGCCAAGATTGGGGTTGGAAACCGGATTTCGATTTGGACAAAATGACCGAGGACATGCTCAAGAATTTGCGCTTGCAGTATGCCCAAAACGGGTAATTCAAGAAATTTTATCGAGGATTAATCGATTAGGCTGGCGTAGCCTATGGCTTTGCCTATCATGGCGGTGGTGGTGGCTCTTTCAACCATTACATTCACCAAATCTCCAATTTTGTACTCTTCACAGGGGAAAATGGTGACTGAATTTTGGTCGCTTCTGCCTTTCCAATCGAGGGTACTTTTCTTTGAATGGCCTTCGATGAGCACGGTAACTACTTTGCCAATGTAGGATTCGTTTTTGGCTTTGGATTTGGCGTTTTGCAGGGCGATGATTTCGCTTAATCGGCGCGATTTTACCTCGTCGGGTACGTCATCTACCAACTTTTTGGCCGCGGGTGTTCCGGGTCTTTCGCTGTAAATGTACATGTAGGAGAACTCAAAATTGGCCCACTCGATCAGGCTCAGGGTGTCTTGGTGTTCTTCTTCGGTTTCGCTACAAAATCCGGCGATGATATCACAAGAAATGCCACAATCGGGGATGATGCTGCGGATCATGCGAATTTTATCCATGTACCATTCTCGGGTGTAGTTTCTGGACATGATATCGAGCACACGGGTGTTACCGCTTTGCGCTGGAAGGTGGATGTAATTGCACAGGTTTTTGTATTTGGCCATGGTGTGCACCACTTTCTCGTTGATATCGCGGGGGTGGCTGGTACTGTATCGAATGCGCATGTGGGGCACTGCTGTGGCGCACATTTCTAGGAGATCGGCGAAATCCACAGAACTGTCTTGCTCGTCTTGGGTGAGTTTTTTGAATTCTTTTTTGGGTCCGCCGCCAAACCAGAGGTATGAATTGACGTTTTGTCCGAGCAGGGTAATTTCTTTGTAGCCTTTGTTTGAAAGGTCTAGTACTTCTCTTACGATGCTTTCTGGGTCGCGAGATCTTTCTCTACCGCGGGTAAAGGGCACTACGCAAAAACTACACATGTTGTCGCAACCGCGCATGATAGACACAAATGCGGTAACGCCATTGGAATTCAATCGTACGGGGTTTAGGTCGCCATAGGTTTCTTCTCTGCTCAATAACACGTTGATGGCTCGGCCACCATCATCCACTTCGGCCACCAGTTTGGGTAGGTCGCGATAGCTATCCGGTCCGGCCACTACATCTACGAGTTTTTCCTCTTCGAGCAATTTTTCTTTGAGGCGTTCTGCCATGCAGCCGAGCACCCCAATGATGAGTTCTTTGTTGTGTTTTTTATTGCCTCTGAGGTGTTTCAATCTTTCTCTTATGCGTTGTTCGGCATTGTCGCGAATGGCGCAGGTATTGAGAAAAATGACATCGGCATCGAGTTCGTCGTTGGTTGAAGCGAAGCCATGTTCACCCATGATGGAGGCGATGATTTCGCTATCGCTAAAATTCATGGCACATCCATAGCTTTCGATATAAAGCTTTCTAGAGGCTGTGGTGGTGGGTGTAATGATGACTTCTGACATATTGTAACTACAAAAATACGGGCTTTTTTGTTTCTTTGCAGTGAATGAGACATTTCAACACCTTGATTTTGCTTGCCTTTGTGGCTACAGCGGGTATGGTTTCGGGCCAAACCAAGGATTCTGACAAAGGACAATTTTCTGGTAATTTGCTGATGAACTATCAGAAGTATTTGCGTGACGACAGCATCGGGGCGAATACCAAGGTATATAAGGAGAACACGGCCAGCGCGGATGCGTGGTTGTTTATGCAATACAGGATGAAGGGTTATTCTTTCATTGTTCGATACGATGCGTTCAACAATTCGCCGTTGTTGGATCCCCAGGATGCTTATACCGATCACGGCATTGGCTTTTGGCAGGTGAGTAAATCGATTGATAAATTGGACATCACGATGGGGTCTTTTTACGATCAATTTGGGACGGGCGTTTTATTCAGGAGTTATGAGCAGAGGCAGATTGGGATTGACTATGCCATGCAGGGCATGCGGTTGAAGTACAACATCAACGACAAGTGGGCGATCAAGGGATTTGCGGGCAATCAGAAGGGGAATATCAAAAATCGTTTTGGATTTGCCAAGCAGGTGATCAGTGGTTTGAATATTGAGGGTGGCATTCCAGTGGGCAAGATGAGCAAATACGGGGATTTGAGCGTGGGTGCATCGGCCATCAATCGGAGTTTGGATCGCGAGACGATGGACCGTTTGGTGGGAACCATCAATACGTATAATTTGGCGGATCGATTTTATCCCAAGTACAACATGTATGGGTTCAATGCCTATTTCGGCTACAACATCGGAAATTTTAGTTGGAATGTGGAGGGCAATGTGAAGACGCCTGAAGCCATTTTGGGTATGAACGATCGCTTCAAGCTTGCGGGTGGCAATGTTTTGTATACTTCGTTGAGTTGGGGTAAGGGTGGATGGAGCTTGGGTAAGCAAAAGGCATCGATTGGTTTGAATTTGCAGGCGAGGCACGTAGATAATTTTGCTTTTCGCACGGCGCCTACGGAGGCTTTGTTGAATGGTTTGGTGAGTTATTTGCCTTCAATGACCCGCCAGAACACGTATCGTTTATTGAGCAGATACAACGCACCGGGTCAAGAATTGGGTGAAGATGGTATTCAGGGTGAAATAGAATTTAAACCGCGGAAGGGAACCCAGATTTTCTTCAATGCGAGTTATGTGCAAACCTTGGCGAGCAATGGCAAGTTGAATGCTGTGACGGGCGCTATGGAAGCGGAGAAATTGTTCAGTGAAAACTATTTGGAGGTGGTTCAGAAATTGGGTAAACACGATAAGTTGAAGCTTGGGGTACAGCGAATTCACTACAATCAAACGCGTTACGAGGATGAACCAGAGTATGTTCCTGTGAAAACTTTCACGCCTTTTGGTGAGTGGCTACATACCATGGAACATGGCAAGAGTTTGCGGGTGGAATGGCAGTATTTAAGCACGAAAAACGACCAAGGTTCATTTGCCAATTTGATGGTTGAATATTGGGCTACCAAGCAGTTGAGTATTGCTTTGGGCGATATGGTAAATGTGATTCCACACCGTTATGAGCGCATGATCATTGCCGATAAAGTGTTGCATTATCCCACAGTATTTATTGGGTATACGGAGAAGAACACTGTGTTCACGTTGGCTTATTTGAAGCAACAACAAGGGGTGAACTGTTCGGGTGGTATTTGTAGGGAGGAGCCCGCGTTCAGTGGCATTCGGTTCACTGTGAGCAGCAATTTTTAAAGCCACCGCGATAGGTATTTCCTTTTTTGGAGGCCATCATCGACTTCCTTTCTCGGGAAATGGGCGCTTGTGCTCTACTTCGAAGGGAAGTAGATGGGCGCGATTTCATGCGCTATGGGTAAATTGGGGGTGAATTAAAGATCCCAGATTCGGGTGCGTCTTTCTTGGCTATAGTTTTTCACGTTCATCCAAAACGCCGCTACCAAGTATATGATGATGGGGGAACCGAGAGTGAAAAAGCTGGCATAAACGAAAGACATGCGCACGCTTTTTACGGAAATCCCCATCCATTCGCCGAGTTGACTGCAAACGCCGAATAGGGATTTTTCCAATGCGTATTTGATGAATTTCATGTGAGATCAAATATAGATAGGAACAATGATACTTTTACTTTGTTTGTTACAAACGCACGTAAAACTCTTTTAAGTAATGCGTTGCGTGGTTTGTTAGCTGTCCGTTGGTTTGATAATGGATTACATTTTGGGTGATTAGATTGGGTGATTCCTCTGCCTTTTCTGTGTTGAGTGGTGATTTTATGGCGCGGAGGATGGATAGGTGTGGTGGTTTGTTCTCGGTGGCTTGTATGAAGGTGATTTCCTGAATTTGGAGGTGATTTTCGGCAAAAGTTGTTTGGATTTGGTGGATGTTTTGGTTGGGGTATAGCAGGAATAATTCCCCATTGGGATGGAGCAAACGGTTGCAATGTTTGAGTAAGTTGGGGAGAGTAAGTTCGTTGGAGTGGCGAGCCAATCGCCTCGTGGTATTTTGAGATGGCAGGTGATTTTCGAAGAAAGGGGGGTTGCAAACGATGGCGTTGTAGGGTGTGGATGGTTCCCACAATTGTGCATCGCCGATATGAAATTCTATTTGGTTCTTGAAGGGGTTGTTGTGGTTGTTTTCGATGGCTTGTTGGATGGATTGGGGATGTATGTCTATGCCTGTGAACGTTGCATCGGGGTGTTTTTGGGCGAGCATGAAACAGAGCAACCCGGTGCCAGTGCCGATATCGAGCACATGGGCGTTTTGGGGCAATTGAATCATCGCACCGAACAAACAAGCGTCGGAGGTTACGGGAAGCGCCACATCATTTTGTGCGATGGTGAACTGCTTCATCGCGAAGGGCTGTCGCGGTTTGTTCATTGGACTGGAAAGATATCGGTGAGGACCAGTTCTTTGGGATTTTGATAAAAATCACATTGGTTTTGTGTGAGTGCAACGATGTGATCGCAATGATTGATAGACAGTTGTAAATCGTGGCTGCTATAAATGATGGTTTTGGATTCTGTTTTGGTAAGGTGAGAAAGCAGCTGCAAGAAATTGATTCTCGAGGGGTAATCGAGGAAGGCGAGGGGTTCATCGAGCAGGATGAGTTGGCTGTCTTGGGCGAGGCATCGGGCAAGCATGACTTTTTGTTTTACGCCATCGCTGAGTGCGCCGAAGGAAGCGTTTTGTAGCTCATGGATACCGGTTTTTTGCATGGCATTTTCCACGGCGGATAGATCGCTTTGGGAGGGATTTTTCCAGCCTGTGATAAATCTCTGTCGGCCCGAAAGCACCATTTCACTCACTTTCATTTGTTCGATGGCGGGGGGTGTGGCGAGGAGTATGCTGGAGAGGGAGGCCCGTATTTCTGGGGTGGTTTTGTGGATGTTGATTTGATTGACGGTTACTTCACCAGACAGGGGTGTTTGCAGGCCAGCGATGGTTTTTAGTAAGACGGATTTGCCAATGCCATTGGGGCCAAGGAGCAGAACGAGTTTGCCGGCATCTACACGCATTGAGATGTTTTGGTGCAGTGTTACAGCCTTTTTTGCGAAGCCGGTGGAAAGGTTCTGGAGTTGAAGCATGATTTACTGATACAAAAATGCGAATTTCGGGGGGTGAATTTACAGTTAGTATTGGCCAGCCGGGAG
>CANHGC010000054.1 GCA_947460045.1 Bacteroidota bacterium
ACAATAGAACCCGGATCGATTTTCTTTTGTATCCGTGGTGATAAGTTCGATGGAAATGCTTTTGCTGCTGAAGCCAAGAAGCAGGGTGCCAGTATTGTGGTAGTGGATCACCCTTCGTTAAAAGATCATTCAGACTTTCTTTGGGTTGAGGACACTACCATTGCGCTTCAACAGTTGAGTAAATTACACGCTGAAAAAATGCCGTGTCAAAAAATCATGGTTGGCGGCAGCAATGGAAAAACCACAACCAAAGAAGTATCGCGGGTAGTTTTGGACATTCTGGGTGAGACTTTGGCCACACCTGGAAATTGGAACAACCACATAGGCGTACCTCTTACGCTATTACAGTTGAGACCCCATCACAAATTTGCGATCATCGAAATGGGCACGAACCATCCCGGTGAAATGAAGGTCCTTTGTGATTTAATGTCACCCAACATGGGTTTAATCACCAATATCGGCAAAGAACATTTGGAGGGATTTGGAAACATTGAAGAAGTGGCCAAAGAAGAAAGTGAAGTGTATTTGAGTGTGATTAATCACAACGCACTGGCGGTTGTAAACACAGATGACCCTTGGTTGCTATCCATGAGCAAACGAATCAGCAAACAAATTACCATCAGTACCAACGTGATTGAGGCAGATTTTTATGCCCAAATTGAAACGGAGATGCCTGAACTCACGTTTCAACTTTATCATAAACAGGGTTTGGTAGGTCGTTTCACTTCCAAATTGAGCGGACGATATAACGCCTACAACTTGTTGTTTGGTGTGGCTTTGGGTCACCAAATGGGGATTGATATCCATGAAGCCATGAGCGCGGCTTGTACCTATAAACCCACAAACAACCGAAGTGAATGGAGAATGGTAGGCGGTACAAATGTATTTTTGGATGCTTACAATGCCAATCCAAGTTCGATGAAATTTGCCCTAGAAAGCTTTGCCACTTTGAGCGGCGAAAAACTGTTTTTTTTGGGGGACATGTTAGAATTGGGCGAGCACTCAGTATCGGAGCACAAAGAAATGCTATCACTTTGTGAGTCATTAAACATTATAGAACAAACCTATTTGGTGGGATCAGAATTTTACAATGCATGTTTGAACCATCCTTTGCGCTTTGAATCAATTGATTCCTTATTGGCATGGTTGGATACGCATCCCATCAACAGCGAATTTGCGTTTGTAAAAGGAAGCAGGGGCGTAAGAATGGAACGCATCCTTGAGCATTTTGAGAAAAAATAAAAGGAGGGAATTTCTTCCCTCCTTTTATTACACTTAACTATGGTAAATGATATTATTGGTTAAGCAATGAAATTGCTCCGGTTGCCAACATGTTGAGCAAAGCCAAAGGAATCATGGCTTTCCATCCCAAACGCATCAATTGATCGTAACGGAAACGGGGCAATGTCCAACGAATCCACATAAACAAGAAGACAAAGAAGAAAATCTTCCCAAACATGACTGCCACTTGGGTTAATCCTAGAATTGTGGGGTTAGTAATTAGATGTAATCCTGGGAAATTGTAACCACCAAAATACACAGATGCGATTACAGCACTAGAAATAAACATATTGATATATTCAGAGAACAAGTAGAAACCCAATTTCATGGAAGAATATTCTACGTGATACCCTCCTATCAATTCTGTTTCACATTCTGCCAAATCAAAAGGTGCACGATTGCATTCAGCCAACGCGCAGGTGAGGAACAATAAAAAGCCCAAAGGTTGGTACCATACATTCCAGTTCAATCCCTGCTGTTGTTCTACCATTTCGCGAAGGCTCAATGTGCCGCTCATCATTACAACGGCGATCAATGCCAGTCCCATGCTCAATTCATAACTAATCATTTGCGCACTCGCCCGAATCGCGCCGTACAACGAATATTTGTTATTGCTGGCCCAACCGCCAATCATGATTCCGTAAACACCAATGCTCACGATACCCATGATATAAAGAACGCCAATATTTACATCGGCAACCTGCAATTGGACAGTTCTACCCAAAATTGGCAAACTACCACCCCAAGGAATCACTGCACTGGTGATTGTTGCAACGATCATCGCGATTCCAGGACCCAATATAAAGAGCCATTTCTCAGCGTTTTTGGGTATAATTTCTTCTTTGAACAACAATTTACCACCATCGGCAAAGGGCTGTAACAAACCAAAAGGACCCACGCGGTTTGGACCCAAACGATCCTGAAAAAAGGCGGCAATTTTGCGCTCTCCAAATGTGAAATACAAAGCCATAACCAAGGTTACTGCAAGTATTACCACAATGAGTATCAATTTCTCTAAAAACAATGCACTATCCATATTCTTCTTATGCTTTATTTAACAATGGCGTGTGCGCCGGAGCTTCTACTTCGTAATGATTTGCCGAAATCACCGAATGCTTATCGATGTGGCGAGGCCCTTCGATGGTCCAATCGGTTTTATCCTTTTTATCAAACCTGCATTCGTTACAGATGAATTCTTTCACTTCTCCATATTGATCTTTTCTTGCAGTTACCCTAGCCACTTCATCGCCAATCATCCAAACAACTGCTTTTCCTGAGCAACATTTGCAATCTCTGTGAGCATCCATGGGCTTGGTATACCATACCCTAGAACGGAAACGGAAGGTTTTATCGGTGAGTGCGCCAACTGGACAAACATCGATCACGTTACCAATGAAATCATTTTTCAGATTCTTTTCGATGAAAGTCCCAATTTCTGCAGCATCGCCACGCTTCAAAACACCGTGTTCACGCTGCTCTGTAAGTTGATTTGCGGTATACACACAACGATAACATAAAATGCATCGGGTCATGTGCAATTTGATGTACTCTCCAATATCTACTTTGTCGAATGTACGACGTTCAAATTCGTAACGGGTATTGCTTTTACCATGTTCGTAGGCCAAATCTTGGAGGTGACACTCCCCTGCTTGATCACACACTGGGCAATCTAGGGGGTGATTGATCAAAAGCATTTCCACAACACCGGCGCGCGCGTCCATCACTTTTTCGCTGCTTTTGTTTTTCACTTCCATGCCGTCCATGATGGGTGTAGAACAACTCGCTACAAGTTTTGGCATCGGCCTAGGATCTTTCTCAGAACCTTTGCTAACTTCTACCAAACAGGTTCTGCATTTCCCACCACTGCCCTTCAAACTGCTGTAATAGCACATGGCAGGTGGAACCACATCGCCACCAATGAGCCTCGCGGCATTCAGAATGGTTGTTCCTGGATCTACTTCAACCTCAACTCCGTCGATGGTTACTTTGAATTTCGGGTTAGTTTCTGACATGGTTATCCTTTAACGGTCTCAAATATTTTTTCGGTTACTAAACCGTAATTTTTTGTCATGCAAAGTTTGGGCTCTTTCACGTGCCATTCAAACTCTTCTCTAAAATGTCTGATGGCTGCAGCAACAGGCCAAGCAGCTGCATCGCCCAACGGACAAATGGTATTTCCTTCAATCTTTCGTTGGATATCCCAAAGCAGATCGATGTCTTCCATTTTCCCATGTCCATATTCTAAGCGATGTAAAACCTTTTCCATCCATCCAGTACCTTCTCTACAGGGGCTGCATTGTCCGCAACTTTCGTGGTGGTAAAAACGAGAAAAATTCCACGTATTTCTTACGATACATTGGTCTTCATCATATACGATAAAGCCACCTGAACCCAACATACTGCCAGTAGCAAAACCACCATCGGCCAAACTTTCGTATGACATCAAGCGATCCTCACCGGCGGCGGTTTTACACACCAAATAATGGGGTAAAATGGGAACAGAAGAACCCCCAGGCACACAGGCTTTGAGTTTCTTGCCATTTTTCATTCCACCGAGGTACTTATCACTGTATATAAATTCCTCTACCGTGATGCCCATGGTGATTTCGTATACACCGGGTTTATTGACATTCCCAGATGCGCTGATCAATTTGGTACCCGTACTTCTACCGATACCAATTTGAGCGTATGCATCGCCGCCTTCATTCACAATTGGAACAACTGCGGCAATGGTTTCAACATTGTTTACTACTGTTGGGCGATCCCAAAGTCCTTTCACTGCAGGAAATGGTGGTTTGATTCGAGGGTTACCTCTTTTACCTTCAAGACTTTCGATGAGTGCAGTTTCTTCGCCACAGATGTAGGCACCGGCGCCTGTTGATACTGCCAAATCCAAATCAAATCCACTGCCTTTGATGTTTTTTCCCAACCAACCATTGGCATAGGCCTCAGCGATGGCTTTTTCGAGTATTTGCAAAACATACATATACTCGCCGCGGATGTAAATGTAGGATTGGTTGCAACCCAATGCATATGAAGACAATATCATACCTTCGATCAATAGGTGAGGAATTTTCTCCATCAAGTATCGATCTTTAAAGGTACCTGGCTCGCTTTCATCGGCGTTACACAGAAAATGACGTGGAACACCTTCGGGTTTGGCGATAAAACTCCATTTCATACCCGTTGGAAAACCTGCGCCACCTCTACCCCTCAAACCAGATTTTTTCACTTCCTCAACAACATCGTCTGGCGACATTGTTTTCAATGCTTTTTCTACAGCAGAATAACCGCCATTTTTGCGATATACATCGTGGGTGTGAATTCCTTCAACACCGATATGCTCCAATAGTAATTTACGCTCCATGATTTTCTAATCCCAAATAATTGGCTACGGGGTTCTTGCGATATTGCTCAATCAATTCATCGACTTTGGCTTCTGTGAGATGTTCGTGAAATTTCTCTCCAGCTTGCAACATCGGAGCGTACCCACAGGCGCCCAAGCATTCAACTGTTTTGAGTGTAAAAATGCCATCTGCTGTGGTTTCACCATCTTTGATACCCAATTTGTTTTCGATATAAGAAACAATTTTTTCGGCACCTTCGATCATACATGGGCCAGTTCTGCAAACTTCAAGTTTCACCTTACCAACGGGTTGGGTATCATACATTGAATAAAATGTTGCAACCTCATATACCTCAATCGGCAATATGTGCAGTAACCTTGCCACGTAATCCATAACAGGTTCGCTCAAATAACCAAAATGGGCTTGAGCCAAATGCAAAACACTTAGCAATGCACTTTTTTGTTTTCCTTCGGGGAACTTGGCGATTTGACGTGCCACTTCCTGCAACAAAGGTTCTGGGAATTGAATATTATCTTGACTCACAACAATTTACAATTAAGCATCTAACTCACCTGCGATTACGTTCATGCTGCTCATGGTTAAAATCGCATCACTCAACACAGAATCAACAATCATTTCAGGATAGGCTTGGTAATAAATAAAACAAGGTCTTCTGAAATGCAAACGGTATGGCGTTCTACCACCATCGCTCACGAGGTAGTATCCCAATTCACCGTTTCCGCCTTCTACAGCGTGGTATACTTCACCCGCTGGAATGGCTGTTTCACCCATCACAATTTTGAAATGATAAATGAGTGATTCCATACTTCTGTATACTTCTTCTTTTGGAGGAAGATAAAATTCAGGAACATTGGCATGAAAATCTCCGGCGGGCATTTTATCCAATGCTTGACGAATGATTCTTAAACTCTGACGGATTTCCTCTTGGCGAACCACAAATCGATCATAGGTATCACCGTCTTTTCCCACTGGGATATCAAAATCGAAATCTTGATAGCTGCAGTAAGGATTCATGACTCTCACATCATAATCAACACCTGCTGCCCTCAAATTTGGACCAGAGAAGCTGTATTCAAGTGCTCGTTCACCAGTTATTGGACCGGCACCAATCACACGATCCATAAAAATTCTGTTGCGGGTAAGCAAGCGATCAAATTCTTCGAAGTTTACGGGAAAATCTTCTAGAAACTTGTTCAATTTTGCATGGAAAGTGGCATTGAAATCACGTTCAAAACCACCAATTCTGCCAATGTTTGTGGTTAATCGCGCTCCGCAAATCTCCTCATACAGTTCATAGATTTTCTCACGCTCTTGGAACATGTAGGTAAAACCCGTTAATGCACCTGTATCAACACCAATTACCGAATTACAAACCAAATGGTCTGCAATTCTGGCCAATTCCATCACAATCACGCGCATGTAGTCAACCCTTTTGGGTACTTCTATACCGGCCAATTTTTCTACCGTCAAATGCCAACCGATATTATTGATTGGTGACGAACAGTAATTCAAGCGATCCGTAATTGGGGTGATTTGATTGTAAGGCCTTCTTTCAGCCAATTTTTCAAACGCCCTATGGATGTAACCAATGGTTGGTTCAGCACTCAAAATTCGCTCACCATCCACTTTCAATATATTCTGAAAAATACCGTGTGTGGCTGGATGCGTAGGACCCAGGTTTAGCGTAGCGATATCTCCGTCTATGGTCTCCGTAGAGATCATCTGACCTGTGTTTTTAAATGTTAATTCGCTCATCGTCCGAAGAATGTATCGTTTTTGTCAGTTCGGGTCTCATCTTCCAAAGCATACTGCTTTCTCAACGGATGATAATCCATGTCGTCCATGTTTAAAATTCTGCGCAAATCGGGATGTCCTACAAATTGAATTCCGTAGAAATCAAAAGTTTCTCTCTCCATCCAGTTTGCACCCACAAATAAATCGGTCAATGTTGGTATATCTAAATTTGATGTAGGCAATGAGACTTTCAATCGTACCCTCACATTCTTCACCAAATTGTGTAAGTGATAAATCACCTCGAACTCAGCATTGGACCTTTCGGGGTAATGCGATGCACAAATGTCTGTGAGATAAATGAAACCATGATTGGTTTTCAATTCACCAACAAGCGACAACAATTGATCGCCGCCAATATTCACATTGAGCATACCATAGGCATCCACTTGAGATTCTGAAGTACCTCCCAAATGTGTATCGATGATGTTTTTTAATATTTCGGTGTTCATCGCCTTATTTTTCTGCCGATTCGATGTTGTAGCTTTCTAGCATTTTTTGGTACTCATCACTATCGCGACGACGCAAACTTTCATTTTTCGCCAATTCCTGAATCTTCATCAATCCTTCGATGATTTGTTCTGGTCTTGGCGGACATCCAGGCACATAGACATCAACAGGAATCACTTTATCGATGCCTTGAAGCACGCTGTATGTATCAAAAATACCGCCTGAACATGCACAAGCACCCACAGACAACACCCACTTGGGTTCTGCCATTTGATCGTAGACTTGTTTGAGTACAGGGGCCATTTTTTTGGATATTGTGCCCATCACCATAAGCAAATCGGTTTGACGGGGAGTAAAAGCCAATCGTTCCGAACCAAATCGAGCCAAATCATAATTGGCACCCATGGTTGCCATGAATTCAATACCGCAGCAAGAAGTAGCAAACGGCAATGGCCAAATGGAATTGGAACGAGCCAACCCTATCACTTTATCCAATGAAGTAGCGAAGAATCCTTGTCCTTCAACACCTTCTGGAGTTTCAACTGTTTTTACCATTTTTTGATTTATTTTTCCCACTCAAGGGCACCGCGTTTCCAAACATAAATGAATCCCAAAAGGAAGAAGCCCACAAAAGCCACTACAGCTCCGAAGCCTTCCCAGCCCATTTCTTTAAAATTGACTGCGTAGGGATAGAAGAAAATGACTTCCACATCGAACAGAACAAACAAAATCGCAGAAAGAAAATACTTCACTGAAACGGGAAAACGCGCGTTTCCTTGGTTTTCGATACCGCACTCAAAGTTGTCTTCTCTTTTCGCCGTTTTACGATTGGGCCCAAGTAAATGGGAAATCCCAAGGGTTAATACAACGAATCCCACTGCTACACCAATTTGTATCAGAATGGGAAGGTAATCGTTTGGTGTATTCATCTCTTTTGCAAATCTAATACAAGCGAATGAGGGTTTTGTTCTTTTTAGACCGAAAAATTCTCTTTTTTTAAACCATTCAGTTGCTATTTTTGTTGAAAACTCACTATGAACAAAAAATACTTTCAATTGACTGTCTTTTCTTTGGTGGCCATTGCGTTCGGAACAAGCCTATTATCCAATTCTAGCGGCCCTGGTGGAGACAGAACTGGTGCACCCGGATCTTCCGGAAATTGCTCTTCGTGTCACGGCGGAACCGCCAACAATGGTGGAGACCTCGTGATCACGGCAGTTGATGCCAGCTCAGCAAAAGTGGTAACCTCTTTCGAAGCAGGAAAAAAATACACCATTGGGATAAAAATGGGTGGTACTTCATTGCGCAAAGGATTCAATGCCACCGTGTTAGACGTATCAAACAAATTCGTCGGAAGTGTAAGCAATGTGAGCGCAGGCGCCACATCATATACGTCAGGCACTCGCACAATTGTTGGACATAGCTCACCTGGGTTGGGCGTTTGGTATTTCGATTGGACAGCCCCAACCACCGGTTTAACAGATGTTACCGTTCATGCTTCAGGCGTAGTTTCCAATTCCAACAACAACGACAATGGAGATCAAGTAATCAAAACAAGCCTCACACTGTCCGCGGCAACTTCATCAAACAAGTCTTTAACTGTCAATAA
>CANHGC010000055.1 GCA_947460045.1 Bacteroidota bacterium
AGAAGAAGATACCGTAGTGCCTCGGTCTGCCATGCCTCAATTATTAAAAAAGGTAAAATCCATTGGCGATCAATATGGATTTCAATCGGTTTGCTACGGACATGCAGGCGATGGAAATCTACATGTCAACATTCTAAGAAATGATTTAAGCGATGATGTGTGGAATCACCAAATTCCCTTGGCGATTGCGGAGATTTTTGAGTTTTGCAAATCCGTGGGTGGTACAATCAGTGGGGAACATGGTATAGGTTTGGTGCAGAAACAGTATTTGCCCATTGTCTTAGATCCCATCCATTTTCAATTGCTTAAAGGAATAAAAAGCACATTTGATCCCAAGAATATTTTGAATCCCGGTAAATGGTTGGATTGAACCCATTGTTACAATCGAATTGCCCTAAATTAGAATGTTTCAAATCCCATGTCTCTTTCCAATAAATTGGAAAAAGCCACCGGGCGGTCGGCAAACAGTATTTTGGTCTTCGACCAAGTCACAGAAAACAATTCTGAGTGTCTATAGTTGTTGAGCGCTTCTTCTGATTCCCACAAACTAAAGGTACTAAGCTTTGATTCGTTGTTTGTGTCTCTCAGCAATTTTAATCCCTTGCATCCTGGGAAATTCCGGATCATTTCTTTGGAATCATCAAACACCTGAAGGAAATCATCCACCAATTCGGCTTTGAACGTCATAATGACAATGCGATGTATCATTCTTGGAATTGTAAAATCACTTGTTTGTCTTCATTGAGCGATAGGTATTGTGCCGCAGAACCAGCATTTACAGCAATCTGCATGATGTTGCCATAGCCAAATAAACACAATTCCATGCCTTCCAAAACATCGTTGTAAGACTCACTCAAACGATGGATTTCAATGTTGCTGTTTAATCGCAAACGAAAGGCCCTGCCTTGGCCAATTTCTTCAAAAGTTTCCTTGTCGATATTCAAATACGCATTGCCGTAATAATCATTGTAAATCACGGTTAATCGCATCATTCCATTCGATAGGGTAGGTTGGGGCGGGGAAGAACGAATCAACATTTCTTTCACCTTAAATCCGGCCAACTCAATCGACATGTTATGGTTGATCAATTGGTGCAATGCAGGAATATAGACCTGTTTTAGTGCATCAACTACATGAATACTTGAGTCTGGTGTGATGTTGAAGTATACTGGATCAGCTTCGCCAAAATACAAAGGGAATAGGCCATTGTCGGGCCCCATGAAAAACCGATTGTTGTGCTCAATCAAAACAAAGCGATTGGGCATTTTGCTCATCGTACCAAATCTGCAGATGTGAATTGTGCCTTCGGGAAATTCATCAATCACCAGTTTTAAAAACACACTTTGTCCCAATACATGTCCTTTTTTAAAGGGCTGCGGCGTAATGAGGGTTTTGATTTGTGGAAACTCAGACGCCATCCTTGCCATGGCCACCGTATAATCGGGGGCTTCAACCCTAAAATCGCACAATAAATGAACGAGGGGTGTGGGTGTGTTGGCTGATGTTGACATATTGAGCGGTGCGAATCCAAATCAATTTGATCGGAAACGAACTACAAATATATAAATAGATAACCGCGGGATTTTGGGAATTTCCATAATCCGGTATCGGAATGAGATTATTTTTTGCAACAATCTCTTGCAGCACCGTTTCCTTTGAGTGGGTTTGGTTTTCGCTGAAGATTGTTTACTTTTTGATCCCCTTCGGTTAACTCAATGAAGTGATCCATTGCGATATTTTTATAGGTTGATTTTTTCTTGGGATTCCCCGCCCACCAAATCTCAATGGATTCGATGGATGTTGCATCGCCCAAACCGGCCTCCAATTGAATGCTATTGGCGCCAAACGATCCGCCAGATCCCGAAACGTGACAGAACTTCTGAAGCCCTGTTGCAGTTTTTGTGGTGATGATGATTTTGCTATTTTGGGCATCCCTTGAAACGGTTTTACCCTTGAGTTTTATTGTTATCCAATGTCCGCCATGATTGGGATTGGCAAACAATGCGTTGTGTGCATTGTCGCCTTCAACGGCACCGCCCAGGGTGGTGTATATGTCTTGATCACCATCGTTGTCTAGGTCGCCAAAAGCGATTCCGTGGCCTTTTTGCAAGTGTCCTAAACCCGAAGAATTGGTGATTTCCGCAAAACGTTGGCCGTTTATATTCTTGAAAACACGATTTGGCACCAGTGAATTGAATTCAAACGCCCCCGTTCCAGTGTACACATCTATCCAACCATCGTTGTCTAGGTCGCCAAAATTAAAGCCCATGGCAAAAATCATTTTATCTACACCGGCTTCTTTTGAGACATCGGTGAAGGTTTCGTTGCCATTGTTGCGGTACAATTTTGCCCTTTCCGTTCCACTCTGGATTTTCAACATTTCCATGGCGGCCTCTTCGCCTACAACCGACAATTTCTCAGTAGGAAAGGAGGTGCAAAAAATATCTTCATAGCCGTCGTTGTTGTAATCAAATACCAATGAGGGGAAAGTTCTGAAAGGTTTGGTTACCCCGGCTTTGTTGGCGATGTTTTGAAAGGTCATTTTTCCTTTCGATCCCTTTTCAAATCCCCGGTTCATAAATAGCTTGTTGTCTTGATTCAAACAACCAATGTATAAATCTTGCCAACCGTCGTTGTTGAAATCAGAGAATACAGCCGATTTGGCATAACCGAAATTGCCAGCAAGGCCCCAATCTTCAGCCACATTTGTGAACGTTTCATTGCCATTGTTGATGAATAACTCGCAAGGAAATTGGTTCTGATCGTTGTTCTCGTTGGCAATGAAAACATCCAAAAAGCCATCGTTGTTCACATCTGCCCAGGTGGCTGTTTCGGTTGGGTATGCGTTTTTCATGCCAGCGGCAAAAGTGATATCGCTAAAAGTGCCATCGCCATTGTTTCGCAACAAACTATTGGGCCATTCACCGCCTTTATCGAGCCAAGCGCCTCTCAAAACCAAAATGTCCATGAAACCATCGTTGTTGAAATCTGCTTGCTTCGCATTCAATCCGCCGGTAATGCCAGAAAGCATGGCCGTTGATGTTTGATCAACAAACCCGCCTTTGGTGTCTGAGATGAAAAGGTTTGGATCATCGGTTAAACCGTAAGATGAACAAAAGATATCCATGTAGCCATCGTTGTTAAAATCTTCGATGATGGCTGATCCCGCCAAACCATTTACATCAACGCCCAGCTCAATGGCCAAATTCTCGAATGGAACAAATCCACTGACTTTCTCGTCTAAGGCAGCAAAGTCGATAAAATGCTCTTTGGGAACCTCTGTTGGATACTTGCCCAATGTCATATAAGCGATGTTTAGTAGCCATTTGCTCTGATAATCTTTTGGGTAAACACGTAAGATTTGGGTGTAAAATTCAATGGCTGTGAGCGAGCCTTTGGTGTTTTTATGAAATGCTTTAGATTGTATGGGGACAATGCAGCTGGCCGAGTTGTGGTTTGCGATACAGTTGTCGTTTTCACCCAATCGCAAATAGGCAACAGCCAATAAATCAAAGACTCTCTTGAAATTGACATCTGCAAGTGCCTTTTCACCCCCGCCGGGATATTTGTTGATCATGGCAGTGAGTGTTTTGATGCAGTCATCTACATTGCCGGCATTGAGCAATTCAAAGCAGTATTTGGTTTCCCAATTGATGATGTCGATGGGGTTGGTGTAATTGTGCGATTTCTCCAACATCTGGGCCGCCCTTCTGCCACTCAAATAGTAATTGGTATTGGGGTCGGCTATTGAATTCAAACTATCCAAAGTTTTTACCATCAATCGATTTCCATCGAATCGGGGATCGGTGTTAGGATCGGAAGTAGAATTACAAGCGCAAAAAAGTAATGAAATTAAAAATACAAAGTGAGATAATCGAAGGTACATGGTCAGAGTAACGGTTTTGCCTTTATAAACGCCGGAATTACTTTAATATTGGTTGTTGGAACGAATAATTGGGTTTAAATGACATAATACAAACTTTGGGGTACTTTGGTGGATAGAATGGTGAAAAATACCCTTTCGAATCGAATCGTTTCAACCGAAAAACATGGAGTTTTTGATTACGTTTGTATGTATTAATTGCATTCAACTTGTCTGAAAGAAACTACACCCTCGACCAAATAGACCCACAGCAGTTTTACGGTCCAAACAACCTTCACTTAACAATTATTAAAGCCAAATTTCCCAAATTGCAATTGGTAGCAAGGGGAGAGGAAATCAAAATTTTTGGTGACGATGCGTCGATCAATGCTTTTATGATGGCCATGAAGCATTTGGAAAAGATGTTTGCCAAAAACAAAGAAATCAATGAGCACATGGTTTTGGAAGCCCTAGAGGGTGTTGTGGTAGAAAAATCGGAAGGTGCAGCGGAGCCCAATTTGATATCCACAGGAGATACGCTGTTGATTGGAACGAGAGGCCAACAGATCAAAGCGCGTACGCGAAACCAAGTAAAAATGGTAAACTCCGCCAAAAAGAATGATATCATTTTTGCGATCGGACCGGCGGGGACTGGTAAAACCTACACCGCGGTAGCCATTGCGGTACTGGCACTGAAAGAAAGAGAAATTCGCAGAATCATTCTTACAAGGCCTGCCGTGGAAGCGGGAGAGAATTTAGGTTTTTTACCTGGTGATCTCAAAGAGAAAATCGATCCGTATTTAAGGCCACTTTACGATGCACTTGAAGACATGATTCCCAACGATAAGTTGAAAAGTATGATCGAATCGCGCACCGTGGAAATCGCACCTTTGGCATTTATGAGGGGTAGAACGCTCGATAATTGTTATGTAATATTGGACGAGGCACAAAATAGCACAGACCTGCAGTTGAAAATGTTCCTAACCCGCATGGGGCCCAATGCCAAATTGATCATTACTGGAGATTTAACGCAAATAGATTTGCCTAGAAAACAACAAAGTGGTTTGAATCGAGCCCTGAGATTGCTGAAAAATATCAAAGGTATTGGCATGATTCAGTTGGATACAGATGATGTGGTCCGACATCGACTCGTCAAAGAAATTGTACACGCCTACGACAGAGACTCTGAATGTGAAAAAGATTCTAGCGAAAAGGCTTGAACCTGAAATAAATTTGCCATTGTAGTAAATCATGACATTGCAAGCACTTAGCTCCACCCAGTTTCAATTCCCAAATCAAACCCAATTTTACAAAGGAAAGGTTCGGGATGTATATACCATTGGCGATGATCTGTTGGTCATTGTTGCTTGTGATCGTATTTCCGCTTTCGACCATGTGTTGCCGAGAGCAATTCCGCATAAAGGCCAAGTGCTGAATGCCATCGCAGGTCTTTTCCTAGATAAAACGGCTGACATTGTGAAGAATTGGAAAATTGCCATGCCAGATCCCCATGTAACCATTGGTTATCGGTGCGATGCATTGCCCATCGAATTCGTGGTTCGCCAATACTTAACTGGCCATGCTTGGAGAGTATATAAAGCGGGTGGGAGAATGTTGTGCGGTAATGTTTTGCCGGAAGGATTGAATGAAAATGACCCATTCCCAAATCCCATCGTGACCCCTGCAACCAAGGCGCTCACCGGACATGATGAAGATACCACCTACGATGAAATCCTTGAAAAAGGTATCGTTTCGAAAAGTGAACTCGACGAACTCTATCGAATCTCATTGGCCTTGTTTCAACGTGGAACCGAAATCGCAGCGGAAAAAGGCTTGATTTTGGTAGATACCAAATACGAATTTGGCATGCGCAACGGTGAGATTGTGTTGATTGATGAGATACACACCCCTGATAGCAGTCGGTTTTTTTATTCAGATTCTTACGAGGATTTGCAACGAAAAGGATTGCCACAACGTCAATTGAGCAAAGAATTTGTTCGAGAGTGGTTGATGGATAATGGATTTCAAGGCAAAGACGGTGAGGTGATCCCAACAATGACCGATGAATTCGTGAACAGTATTACCGATCGATACGAGGAATTGTATCGTGCAATGACCGGAATTCCGTTGGATAGAAGGTCTTATAATGACATTGAAAAAGAGATTGAACAAACAGTTAACCAAACCATTTTAACAATTCAAGGATGAATAAATATGTAATTACATTGGCCACAGCACTGGGCATAAGCGCCTCATTGATGTCCCAAAATGTCTCTACCTACGCAGGTAAACAGTATTTGGGAAGTGGTGATTACAATGCAACGTCAAACAACAATTTGTTGGATGAGTTGTTCAGCTATCCGCTTGGAATCGCGATCGACAAAAATAACCGGATGTGGACCACAGATCAGCACAATGTGATGATTCTAGACGGTAGTTTGAGTAGAATTCGTGGCGGATTTTTGGGTGATCCCAATGAACCCGGTGCTATTGGTATTGACAATGGAACGGGTACGGTTTCGAGATTTAATACCCCCCAGGGTGTTGAAGTGAACAAGAATACCAATGATGTTTACATTGTTGATACAGACAATGCCTTGATCAGAAAAGGTACCCAGTTCGTGAACGTATCCAATGGAACTGTATTTACTACAGTTGCTGGTAACTATTCCTTTTCGGGCGATCACGTAGATGGTTTAACATCAGCAGCGTATTTTAACACACCCACAGACATTGCAATTAATTCTTCTGGAGAAATGTATATCTGTGATTTTGGCAATGAAGTGATTCGTAAAATTTCAGCAGGTAAAGTAACCACCATCGCGGGCAAACCCAAAACATCTGGCGATGCAATTGGAACCGATGCACGGTTTTATGCGCCAACTGGAATATTTTTGGAAAGCGATGACTATATGCTAATTGCTGATCGCAATAACAAAAAAATCAAAAGGTTGAACCTCAAAACCAATGAAGTAACCAATGTGGTAACCTCTGGATTGAATATGCCCAGCGATGTGGTGGCTGTAAACGGTAGGATTTTCATCGCTGATCAATATTGTATCAAGGTTTTTGACGGAACTACATTGAAAGTTTATGCCGGACAAGAAGCGGAAATGGGTTACACAGACGGTGCTGCTAGCAGTGCGAAGTTTGGCTTGATCAATTTGTTTGCATATCGCAAAGCGGATTCTGCATTTTATATCTGCGATCAAGTGAATAACGTAATTCGTCGTTTAACGCTACAAGATCCTCCAACGGTTGATTTTGTGGCCAACAAAACAGCGGTTAACGTGAATCAAACAGTGGCATTGACTTCGAATTGCACCAGAACCACTTCTTATACTTGGTCCATAACTCCGAGTTCCTATACTTTGCAATCTGGTTCGAAATTGAGCGATAAAAACTTGTATGTATCGTTTAATTCAACGGGTTCCTATACGATTACGTTGCAAGGGGCCAATTCATCGGACAAGGTGACTACCACAAAGCAAAATTATATCAACGTATCAAGTACATCCAATTTGAAGCCTACTTGTGATTTTGTGGCCGATGCGCTGACGCCAAGTATGGTGCAAACGGTACGATTGTTTGATTTGAGCGATAACACCCCAACGTCTTGGTTGTGGACAATCACTCCAACAACTTACACATTGATGAATGCAACCACAACCACTTCAAAAAATATGGATTTAAAGTTCAATGCCTTGGGTTTGTATGCCGTGACGTTGAAAGTGACCAATGCTACGGGTACCGATCAAAAAGCCAAAACGGGGTACATCAATGTGGTGGCCAATTCCAATCGTTCTTTTGAGACAGTCAATACAATTACTGTATTCCCAAATCCTGCAACGGACAAGATCACAGTGAAGGGTTTACATGCAATGAAGCAGGTGATTTTAACCAGTGTAAATGGTCAGGTGATTGCTGCAAAGTTTGAAGAAAACGTCATTGACTTGTCTGGTGTATCGGCTGGTGTGTATTTTGCAACCATCATCGATCAAGTGGGTGGTGTTTATCAAACCAAATTTATTGTTAATCCTTGATTCAACGGGATTCCATAGCTTTTAAAAACCCGTTGAAAAACGGGTTTTTTTTATTGGCTCTGTGGTCATTCTCCCTCGCCATGCTTACGCAGCGGCTCGGGAGATCGCTCACAATACAAGCCTTGCAAAATGAAACCATCTTTGAACTTGATGCCTTGAAAATCCAATGGCATGGTTTGTTGCAAGATGTTTCAGTGTCTTCTTATTATGCGATACTGGCATGTTTGATAGCGCTGTTTCCATGGCGATTTCGCCTCGTACAAATGATTCAATCGTTGTTTTTGATTTCACAAGGACTCTTGTTTGCATTGGATCTCAATTTACTGCTCACATGGGATTCTAGGTTTAATGCA
>CANHGC010000056.1 GCA_947460045.1 Bacteroidota bacterium
ACCTATGTATAAGTGGCAAAATCCTTTGATTTTTTGCTGCCCGTACAATTGTGCCGCTTTTTCTTCGAAACGACGTTGTAGCAGGATGCTTCTGTACCAATTGAGATATTCTTTCTTACCGAATTTCATTTGCTTCTAATAAAGTGAGCGCAAAAATAAAACGAAACCTTGGATTCTGAATCATTTGCACCAAAGTAAATGCTCAATATCACTTAAATCTTCTCTTCGATGTTCTTGACCTTGTCTTTGATCAATCCGATTTCTCTTTGAATCATTCGAATCGCAGGACCAATGTCATTGCTTTCTGTAGCTGTTGGCTCTTCAAATTTGGGGTTGATGTAGTTTACAAATTTCCAAATCTCTAATATATCATTCACTTTCACCGTGTAAGGACTATACAACGTGTTGGTGCTGCACAGTAAAAATGTGCCCTCTTCCTCAATGCGGTTGTACAAAACTTTGAATACGATGCCATCGTCTTGCGTAATCACGATGTATGGATGACCATTGCGCACCAAGTTCCAATCTTGCACATATTCACCCGTGACAAAAGCACCATCCGATACAGGTGGCATACTATCGCCTGAAATGGGAAAACTTCGGTATTTTCTGTTTGCCGATAAAAAGGGGAGATTGAATGCGGGTAAGGTCTTTATATAATCCGGGTCTGCATAACCCGTGGTGTAACCCGCTTTCGCCTTCACCGAAACCAATTCGATGTTCTCTTCATTATCCGAATTGATTGTTGTGGCCAATACCCTTAACCGAGTGCCTGATAAGTCTAAGTCAAATCCTTTCTCCAATTGTGAGAGTTGAAGCTCATTCAATCTGCCCAAATCAATCCTCAGCAGTTTGTCGATGTTGATTTGGAAAAATTCAGACAACCGTATCAGAATTTGAATACCCGGTTCCGCAACACCATTTTCGTAGCTATTGTAAGCCGAACGAGTGAGCAATAGGCTTTTGGCAACGTCTTCTTGACTTCTTTTGCGACGTTTTCTGAGGAGTTTGAGGTTTTCTTTGAGATACATTGTTAAAAAAATTGACAACTTAATGATTGGTAAATGAACAACATTTTTTTCAAATTGTCAAGTTTGTTGATTTTTTATTGTCATTTTTTTTAGCACATCGAAAATTGTCTATAAATTGGTGATTCAATATTGTGATCGCGGTTTGTGATTCATTGGGTTTACCATTACTTTGTGGCTATGAACTTCTGGCTGATTAAATCAGAGCCCTTCAAATACAGTTGGCAGCAATTTCAAAAAGACCAGCAAACATTTTGGGACGGTGTTCGTAATTATCAAGCTCGTAACAACCTCATGGCTATGGAGTTGGGTGATTTGTGCTTGTTTTACCATAGCAACGAAGGGAAAGAAGTAGTGGGTGTTGCCGAGGTGGTTAAAACGCATTATCAGGATCCAACCACAGAAGAAATAGCTTGGGTTGTTGTGGATTTGAAGCCTTCGTACCAGTTGAAAACCCCCGTTTCATTGTCAACCTTGAAATCTGATCCTCGATTGTCGTCTATCGGACTGATAAAGCAACCAAGATTATCTGTGATTGCATTAACGAAAGACGAATTTGATACCGTAATTTTGTTGTCCAATGAGCCAGCCTAAATTGCTCATAAGCACCCTGAAACTGAACCTCATTATTAAGAGGTTTGCCCTTCAATTGATTGAAGTACATGGGGATTTTTCCAATTCTGCCATCATTGGTTTACAGCCAAGAGGCATCAAATTGGCCAAAAAATTGGCAGATGTGATCTCTGAAATTCAACCCACTTCGATGTTGAAATATGGGGAGTTGGATCATACGTTTTTTCGCGACGATATCGGAAGAGGTGAAATTTTTATGCCCAAAAAATCGTCAATCAATTTTTCAACAGAGAATTTGAATATCATTTTGATCGATGACGTTCTGTATACCGGCAGAAGTGTGAGGGCCTCCATTGATGCATTGATGAGCTTTGGTCGTCCAAAACAGGTAGAATTGATGGTTCTGGTTGATCGAAGATTTCAACGTGAATTGCCCATATCGCCCAATTATGTAGGGGTAGTGGTGGATTCACGAAGTACAGGTGAACATGTAAAAGTAGAATGGTCAGATGAAGTACAACAAGTTTGGTTATTAAGCAATAAAGAATGACAGCGCAGCCACCCATAAAACATTTGTTAGGTATTAAGGGATTGAATGCGTCGCACATTCAAACCATTTTTGAAACCGCCGACAATTTTAAAACATTGCTCAACGGTCCAGTGAAAAAAACGCCTGCATTGCGTGATATCACGATCGCCAATTTGTTTTTTGAGAACTCTACCAGAACCAGGGTCTCATTTGAATTGGCAGAAAAACGTTTGGGCGCTGATGTAATTAATTTTTCCAGTTCATCATCCAGCGTTAAAAAGGGTGAAACCCTCATCGACACGGTAAATAATATCTTGTCGATGAAAGTGGATATGGTGGTAATGAGACACCCCGCACCCGGCGCATGTATGTTTCTGGCAAAACACATTGATGCTCAAATTGTGAATGCCGGTGATGGCACGCATGAGCACCCCACCCAAGCATTGTTGGATGCCTTTTCGATTCGTGAGCAATTTGGTGATGTTACCGGTAAAAAAGTTGTTATCGTGGGCGATATCCTTCATTCCCGTGTGGCGTTAAGCAACATCTATTGCTTGCAACTGTTGGGCGCCGAAGTGATGGTTTGCGGACCTGCAACGTTGATTCCCAAGCACATCGCAAACTTGGGTGTAAAGGTGAGTCACAACCTCGATGAAGCCCTGAAATGGTGCGATGTTGCCAATATGTTGCGGATTCAATTGGAACGACAAGACCAAAGGTATTTCCCATCATTAAAAGAATATTCTAATCTGTATGGCTTAACGATGGAGAAACTGAATCAATTGAACAAAGAAATTTGTGTGATGCACCCAGGTCCAATCAATCGTGGCGTAGAAATTAGCAGCGACGTGGCCGATAGCGATCAAAGTATCATTTTGCAACAAGTTGAAAATGGGGTTGCCATAAGAATGGCGGTGCTCTTTTTACTTGGACAGCAGCGATTATAATTGAAAAGAATGACAGAAATCAACAATTGCAATCCAATCCTCGTAGAAAACATTCGCGGCGAGGTTGTAGAGAGTTTTCATAGAGGTTCGTTTTGTGTGGTAGATAAAGCTGGACAGATTTTATGGTCACAAGGCGATATTTCACAAATTTCTTTCCCTCGATCAGCCCTGAAGTATTTTCAGCACATTCCTTTTTTACTTTCGGGTGGATTTGATTCATTGGGGTTTTCCGATAAAGAGTTGGCAATTATGTGTGCATCCCACAATGGGGAAGAAATGCACCTCAAAGCCGTTGATGTGGTACTAGATAGAATCCAACTCGATGTGAATTCTTTGAAGTGCGGTCCTCAACAACCCACCAGGAAAAGCGATTTTGTAACCCTCATCAAAGCCAATAAAGAACCGTCTTGCATGCACAACAACTGCAGCGGTAAGCACGCAGGGTTTTTGGCACATTGTACTTTTAATCAATTGGATACGGTTGATTATTTGTCAATTAACCACCCCCTTCATCAAGACATTAAACGCATCACATCTCTCTTTTATGAGGTAAGTGAAGACGAGTTGGCCATTGGCACAGATGGATGTTCAGCGCCCATTTTTGGAATGCCTTTATACAACCAGGCCGTTGCCTACAAGAATTTGGTCACCGATATGCCATGGAAAGATGAGGCGATGACCTCGGCTTGTGAGAGAATCGTGAAATCCGTAACCAACTACCCAGACTTGATCGCTGGTACCAAAAGGTATTGCACGGATCTAATGAAGATTACCAACGGGAGAATTGTAGGAAAAACTGGTGCCGATGGAATTTATTGCTTGGCGGTGCCACACCTCAATTGGGGCATTGCCATTAAGATTGATGATGGAAAAATGGGTCCCCAGTATCAAGTGGCCCAAGAAATTCTCATCCAATTGGGTTTGCTCACAAACACAGAAGCCGAACAGTTAAGGGTTCATTGGCATTGTGATAACAGAAATTTCGCAGGCAATTATGTTGGAATATCCAAAGCGGTTGAATTACTTTGTCCATCTACAATCAAACAATCGTAAATCATGGCCTTGTTTTTAGTTGAAAGCGAAATCCCACGAATGGACGAGTCATTGGCTCGATTAATTCCCAAACAAAGAGAATATGTGGATGAGCTTTTTCAACGGGGTGTGATGCAGATGTATGCTGTGAATGATGGCATCGATAAATGGTGGTGCACCATAGAAGCAGATACCGAATCAGAGGTAATGCTCATTCTTTCTGAAATGCCCATCATAGAGTGGCTGAGTCCGGCAGTACATGGATTGATGTTTTACAATTCAGCCGATCAGATGATTCCTCCAATTTCATTAAACTAGTCATGAGAAAGAATTCAATTTGGAAAGCAGCGTTGTTAGTAATCTTCTCTGCTGTTGCCCCCGTGCACGCACAATACAAGGTGTACCAGCCAGGCTCATTGCAAGAGACCTATGCCATTCTAAGCAATAAAGATGCAATAAATGGGTTTCGATATTATCCTCAAACGCCGGAATTGTTGAATACCATCACCAAATCAATGCGTTACACCAACGCAGGGGAACAAATAATGTTATTGCCTTCTTTGAGAACACGCAAAGCAGCAGATTACTTCTATTACAACCACCCAGAATATAATGGTAGAATTCGTGCTGGATTGGGTGCAAAAAATGGGATTCAACGATTGGGTAAGAACTCGCTATTAAAAACACCCGCTTGGTTTTACTCTTATTTGGATGATGCGGGGTCAATTCCAACTAATAAATTATCAAATCCCAAAACCCATGATAATTATTTGGTTGTAAATCCTATCGTGGATTTTGTTACTGGTCCGCCAGCATCGTTGGGTCGTCGGCAACTGAACAATGGCAGAGGTGCAGAGGTCTTTGGTAAAATTGGCGGTCGTGTGGCTTTTACCAGCCAAGTCTATGAAGCACAAATTGTTCCGCAGCAGTATGTCCAAAATACCATGGATTCATTTGGTACAATTCCTGGGGCAGGGTTTTGGACGAAAAATACTTGGAATTACAGTGATTACCTCATGGCTCGTGGTTCTGTCCACACCAATTTGGTCAATACGGCGAGAGACAACAGCCATATTCTCATGAGCTTTGGACATGATCAGCAATTTGTTGGTTACGGATATAGGAGCTTAATCTTGAGCAATTTTTCTCCCGGATCTGCTTATTTGCGTTTCAATTCCAAGATTGGTCCGTTTTCTTATCAAAATATTTTCAAAGAATTGACGATGGGTGATGGGCTTTTTTCGGGCAGTGAAATCAAAGAATCCAAATATTTAGCTGCTCACCGAGGTGCTCTTGAGTTGGGTGAATCAGGTGTGGAACTGGGTTTTAATGAGATGATTATCCACCACCGACCCAATGGGGGATTTGATTTGAACTATTTGAATCCAATCATTTTTTATCGCTCTGTGGAAAGGGACTTGGGATCCGGCGATAACGCATTGTTGGCCTTTGATGCAAGATGGAAACGTAAGAGCTTTACATACTATTTCCAGTTGATCGTGGATGAGTTCAACGCACGGAAAATCTATGAAGGCAAAGATTGGAGCAACAAACAAGGATACCAATTGGGTTTTTACTATCAGCCAAATATTCCTGAATATGGCGATTTGTTGGTTCAAGTAGAATTTAATTCTGTACGGCCTTATACGTATTCCCATTGGGATCAATATACCAGTTACGACAATTTTAATCAGCCATTGGCCCATCCTTTGGGAAGTAATTTTCGCGAGGGGATAGTACGCGTTGTTCTTAAACCAAGAATGATTGCTGGATTAACAGTGATTCATACCACGATGATTGCTGAAAAAGGATTTGATCCCTACATGAATGGACCAAATTACGGCGGTAATATTCATAGAAGTTATAAGACACGTGTTAGTGACGACAATGTTTACATGCAGCAAGGTGAATTTGGGAGAATACTCAATACAAAGACCCAAATACTCTACGAGTTGATGCCAAACATGTGGATTACATTGAATGCGCAATACAGAACTCAATCCGGATTTAGAAGAAGTGCAGAAAGCTACTTTTCACTGGGTTGGAAATGGAATTGGTTTGAAGAAACGCAATTGTTCTAATTGGCACTATCCATTTTTATTTTGTGATACAATATCACTCAATCCAACTCAAAATCTTACTCCAACGAATCCCTTTCACCTTGTATTCCATATTTCCGTTGTTGGTTACAGGTTGGTTTGTTTCAGGGTCGATGGCCATCACCTTTCTCAAGCTAAAGAATGTGAACAGAGGTTTTCCAACGATATGGTCTTCAGGTACATAGCCCCAATATCTTGAGTCTAAACTGTTGTATCTGTTGTCGCCCATCATCCAATAATATCCCATTTTAAATTGATAGGATTTGATCTCTTTTCCACCTTCGCCATAAAACTTACCCGCCTTCAATTCAATGTTTGCGTGTTCATATTTGTTGATGGCCAATTTCAAAAAGTCCCAATTCGCAGGTGTTAACACGATGGTTTCACCACGTTTGGGCAAATAAACCTCTCCGTAATTGTTCAAATTCCATTTGGCATGTTGAAAATCATAAATAGAAGTATCTGCATGATTGTCTAACAAATTGCCTTGATAGCGCACGTTGCCTGGGAACATGATCCTTTGGAAACCTTCATCCAATGTATCAGGGAAGATACTCATCACTTCAGGGTGATTTTTTAGCTTGTCGAAATTCTCAGGCCAAGTATACAGATGATAGGGGATGATATACTTTCCGGTCTTTTGCGCAGCTTCTTGTATCAGTTGAGCATTGGGCGGAAAATTGAAATCACCCAGATCGTTTTGTTCCAAAAAGTCTTCAGTGATGGGGGTTTTCATCAAAGCCAGGTATCTCTTTTGCTGTTTTCCAACCCGAGGTAAAGGTTTGCCATTGATGTATATCTGACCGCCTAACAATTTTATTCGATCGCCTGGGATGCCCACGCATCGCTTCACATAATTGTCTTTTTTATCGGCGGGGAGTTTCAATTCAATGCCTCCATTGCTCGTTTCTTGATAATCAGATACGCCATCTGCGTTGGCATCGTCATCGGTGGGCCAGTTGAATACAATGATATCGTTGTTCTTGATCGTATACCAACCAGGCAATCTCATGTAGGGCAGTTCTACCAAATCGGTATAGGCTTTGAATCCCATGATTTGCTTGGGTGCCAAAACAGGAACGGTGATGGGCGTCATGGGAATTCGCATGCCAATTTTGGCACGACTCACCACCAAATAATCTCCAACCATCAAGTTGGATTCCATAGAGGGTGTTGGGATTTGATACAAATCAAAATATAAAGCGCGCATGCCGCCAGCCACGTAGGCAGCAAATAAAATCGCATCGCCCCATTCACGCATGCCATCGTGCTTGGGAACATTGGCCTCTTTCCACTCACGATTTCCTGCAGGACCATGAAATTTCAAAGATTGAAATGCCAAAATCGGAAAATAAATGAAACTGAAAACCGTACCGAACAGTTGCTCCCAGTATCCGTTTTTACCAAACGAACGAAGAATGTCTAAAGTGATATTAAAACTGAAAAGTATATTCACACCGGGAATAACCATACCCACCATGTACCATTTGGGGCGACCAACAATTTTCACCCAATACCACCAACTTAAAATTGGTACCCAAGCCAAAATGGGATTCTCACGAGCGGCTTTAAACATTTTAGATAAACCCAATCGGGTGAGCGAAAATGCAATGATCCACAAAATGAGGAATAGGTCGGAATTAAAGCTTTCCATAAATTATATCAGTTTTCAAAGTTAAGCAAGTCAGACATTCCAAACACGCCTGTTTTTCCAATCAACCATTCTGCTGCTATGATGGCGCCATTGGCAAATCCTTCACGATTTTTTGCCTCATGTTCCAGTTTGATGCAGTCAACTGCGCTTTCAAAACTTAAGATGTGCGTTCCGGGGACATTGGGTAGGCGCTCCGCATAGATTGGAAGTGCCATTTCATCTTGTGATTCATGCATCTTGATTCCTTGTCCATTATCTAACAGTTCCCAATGATTTAAGGTAGACGACGATTTTATTACGTTTTCGGCCAGCGTTATGGCGGTGCCACTCGGGGCATCTTTCTTTTCGGTATGATGTATTTCGCGGATATTACAATTGTAATTGTGCCC
>CANHGC010000057.1 GCA_947460045.1 Bacteroidota bacterium
AATCAGTTTTTCGAACTGACCCTTTTAACATATACGATTTATGCCGGCCCCGGGAAAATCTGTTCGGATTAAAGACTGTCTTCAGGTAATTTGGAGTGAACTCTTTCATAAAGCAACACCCTCTTCGTATCGAGTAAAAATTCACCCCGTTTTACAAAATTCTCTTTAAAAAACACCATCAACTCCTTGAATGTCGCATAAGGACCCTTGTTTTCCCCCATTATGACAAATTGTGGCGGCTGTTCTTGTAATTGCCGAATAATTTTGTTGCGATTTTGCTCCAGAAACGGCCATGCTTGTTGATTGAAATTTAAATTATCACCATCAAAAAAGACCCAATAAGGACAAGGGAAATAGGTAAGATATTGTGAATTTAGATATCCATAAAATCGCCCCAAATGAGGGTCGTCGATAAAGATTTGAGATCGCTCAGGTACTTTGATTTTATTCTTTAATAAAAAGCAATTCCATGCTTGTTCTTCCTCACTCACTTTAACGAGTTTGGGGTAGTTAGCACCATGAATGAAATGAGGGTCTTTCAAAGTCTGTACCATGCTAAAATGACCCATGGGCATTTGCTTTTTCACGATGCTATTCGATATTAACAAAATGGCTACCGCGCCAAAAATCAATACGCCTGTTTTGTAATTATCTACGTTTCTAAACCGCTTTAAATACGAAGAAATACTGTTAAACAGCAATACCAAGCCCAACCAAGACAACAAATATTCAGGGATTTGATAATGTAAATAATTCCCATTGCCTAAAAGCCCAAAACACCTCGATCCCCAAAGAAATAACAAATGGGTGAAAAGTAGAATCAGTGTAAATGATCTCTTTTCTTCTGGTGCATCGCTTTTGTTACGATAATTCCACCACCATCTAATGATAAACAAAAAACAAAAAACGAAAAACACGAAAAGCTGGATGACATTGACAACGGGTAAACTATCGAACTGAAATGGCAGAATAGTGTTTATCAATTTTTCTACACTAAACAAATTATTCCCGGCATTTCCATATTTAACAGCAAAGCGGAGGTATTGAAAATACTCTTGATACGAACCATTCTTAATTAATAAAACCGCATGCATTAGCCATGGACTAATAAAACCTATAAACCATAAACCCACATCCTTCCGATTTACAAAAAACAACCACAGTGTGATTGCCGGAATAAAAAACACAAAAGGTTCTTTGATCAACAGTGTCAATCCTATAAATAATCCAGACACTAACAATTTTAACTTCGAATATCTTGGATTAAGCATTTTATCGCATTTCCAAAAGAACGAAGACTGATACAACATCAAGAACCCTGAAATCAGGAGATAGGTGCCAATTTGTTCGGTATAACCACCCACAAAAAAAGCGGGCCAAAAAAAGATAATTGTTCTTATTGAGAATATAACAAAAATAGCCGCACAAAACCCAAACACAGGATTTAACATGGTCCACTTTGATATCAATGGCATTAATGTAAACACCAAAATGAAAAAACATGAAGCTTGAAGAATCCACGATGAAGTAATGGGATTAAATCCGAGCTCGGGCAGAAGGTAATTTATGTAAAATATACCCGGTGCTTTATTGTCATATACTTCAGAATATAGGTGTTGACCAAGCTTCATCTGATGGCTTATCGCATCGAAACAACCCACATCTCCATCCAATGCAGCACCAAAGTAATGAGAAGATACCGAGAGAAACAGCCCTCCTAATAATGTCAAAATCAATAACTTTTTCAATAGAACTATCAATTCCGAACCACTTTAAACATTTCTAATAGGACCATTCCCCACAACAAAATACAAGGAAAGGCTTTTAACTGCGCGGTTTCAACAATCCAGAAACGGACTTCCTTTGGATAGATATCTGTAGGTCCAAGCATCGTAAATAACAATAGGATCACAAATCCGAAAGCCCACGATCCGTGCGATGACACATAATGTTTTACGATTTGGGCGGCTTGCGAATTGTTAGATCCTTCCATCGATGGATTGGAACCTGAAAAGATCTGAGAGAGGGCCAACATCGCCCCGCCAACAGCAATCACGTAGGTTGCTGATTCCGCCATGTGGTTAAAGACGACCATCCATAGGAGCCAAGACGCTGCAAAAAGGAACTGCCACCGTTCAAGGCTTTGGGAATTGACCTGTTGAAGCGAGCCCGATCGCCAGAGTTTTTGTTTGATGACGAACACACACAACGGGATGCACTGCAAGCCCAATCCCAGCATCAGAATGAGATTTTTGTTGGGCCGAAGACCAAACCATTGCTGTAACCAACCCATCACAGAGTACTTTACGAAGTAGCCGTGGTCGTGCGCAAGTAGGCTAAACATAGACGCATACTGCTGTTGTAATCCTTCCCACCCTAGAATGGGCCATGGCAAAATATACAGTGCGCCGAATATCAATGGAATATTGAACAAGGACTTATTCACAGCAACTGGAAAAACGAGCAACATCGCGAAGAACAAAATGCCGAAAAGTTTGATGAATGCGGTGAGCCAAATGAAGATGATTGCTTGAACAATTCGTCCATTTTGCAATGAAACGAAGGCAAACAGCAGCAATCCCAACATCAGCCCATTGCTCTGGCTATTTAATGCGCTTGTAAAGCCTTCTAATAGCAACAATGCAGAGATTGTAGATTTGGCCCTGTCCGATACACCAGCGAGCCTAAATATGGCAAAAACGGGCAGCAATAGGTTAATGGCTGTCCAAAAGGAATAACCCAAAAAATCTGGCAACAACGAAAATGGCGCAAATAGCAGGGCAAAGGTTGGTGGGTATTTGAAGAGGTCGTACTGTTCTTGGGGATAATGGATATAGAGATCTTTCTGCGCAATCAGGTGGTAAAAGGATTGTTTAAAGATGATGTAATTGTTGTAGTGGCTATACAATCCGCCGTCTGCAAATAGATCACCCCAGGGCATCGAAAGATTCCTGATGGCAATTCCCAAGATGGCACAGCCATACAGCAACCAGATCCATTTGTTGGGGCGATGGTTGGTTTGGGTTATGGAATTCATTGCTAACATCAGAGACTGCTAATTTACGGGATTTCTGGGTTTGCAAGAAATTGGCCGGGGGCTCTTGGTAGGTTGAAGACACACAAAAGGGGGGCTTTGCCCCCCTTTTGTGATATCAAATCGACATTAAATTTATTTTACACGTACACCATTTTGGAATCCGGCGATAAATGCATCCGAATAACCCAAACTGCGCACACGGGCTTTTTCTGCGGCAGCTTCTGCTTCAGATGCAAAAACCTTATCAGTACAGTACTTATAGTAATCGTTTTGCTGATACATATATACTGAACCAATGCCTTTTGCATCAAATGTGCTCTTCGCGATTGGCTGCTTGGAAATGGTAAATTGAATGCGGTACTCCACTTTCACCCCTTGAGCTGGCTTAACCACTGAAACCGGTGGTGCAGGGGTTGTCAATACTTTTGAAGGAGCGGGAGAGATATTCGAAATGCTATTGTTTGTATTGGTTGAAACAGGTGCATTATCCATCTTCTGACCAGGCAAACAAGCAGGTGCCTCAACCTTATCTGGCAATCCGTCTTCATCCGAATCCGTATCAACATAATCAGGCTTGCCATCTGAATCACTATCGGCAGGAGTGGCAGTTTTGCCACGCTCCATTGAATCAGGAATTGTATCACCATCGCTATCAAGATCCAAGAAGTTGGGCTTGCCATCATGGTCGATGTCATTCTTGCCTTCAACACTGTCGCTGATTCCATCACCATCACTATCCAAATCAAGGTAGTTGGCCATACCATCACGGTCCATATCGTCTGCGGTTTCCATGCGATCCATGATTCCATCATTGTCAGAATCTGTATCCAAGAAATCGGGCTGAGAGTCTTTATCAGAATCTTTGGTACCCTCAATTTTATCATCGATACCATCACCATCAGAATCCGTATCCAAGTAATTCGGCTTGCTATCTTTATCAGAGTCGCCTGTTTTCTCAATACCATCCGAGATGCCATCACCATCAGAGTCGCGATCCAAGAAGTTAGGGAAACCATCTTTGTCAATGTCGCCTCTGCCTTCAGCAGCATCGGGTAATCCGTCGTTATCTGAATCAGTATCCAAATAATCAGGAATACCATCTGCATCTGCATCTCCACAAATCATGTTGGTTTGAGAGATATCAGCCAAGGCCGCATCTGATGCTTTGGTCGCAGGCGTTGTAGGAGTTGTGGCGGCACCAGTGGCGGCAACTGCACCAGATCCTGCAGTAGTTCCTTTGCTTGTAGTATCGTTCACAACAGCTGTATTGCCACAAGGCAAAATCGCACGGATAATGTATTCTGTTCTGCGGTTTTGTGAATGATCCTCCTCGGAACAAGCTACACCGTCAGCACATTTATTGATCAACTTAGACTCCCCGTATCCTTTGTAAGCAATTCTATCGGCAGGAACGCCTCTAGAAACAACATGGTTGTAAGCAGACAAGGCGCGACTTTCAGACAATTTCTGGTTGTATGCCGATGAAGCACGACTATCGGTGTGTGAACCCATTTCAACACTCAAACCTGGGTTGTCTTGCAAAATCACCACCAACTTATCCAACTCCTTTTTACTGTCATCAGACAAGTCAAATTTGGCTGAAGCATAATAAATTGGTTTGATATCGAACAATTTGCCCAAATCATCGCCCACTCTATAGGCTTTGGCTTTCAGCACAATTTTGCGACTGCCATCTGCCATATCAACCACACTGTCGGCCATCGCATAACGATAACCACAGGGATGTGAGGTAACTTGAAGGTTTGGGTTCGCATTTTGAGGAGCTACACCTGCAAATGAATATACACCGGCATCGTCTGTAGTGCCTTTCACTGCAATCTCACTATCGTTCAAGTCATCTATGGCTACTTCGGCGCCCTTTACAGGCAAACCAGTTTCTGCATCTACCACTTGAACCACAACAGGACTTTCAACGGCTGAATCTTTTTCTTCTTCTTCTTCAGCAGGACCCACCCAACGGAAGAAATACAAATTGTCGTTATACCCTCTATTTCCTCTATTCGAAGTGATGGTTCCCCATGCGTCTTTGTCATGAATTTGAGGCGCAAAATCGTCGTACGTTGAGTTGATGGGTTTACCCGCATTCAACACCAAGCCTGTGGATGCATCAAGGAAAAAGATATCTAATCCACCAAAGCCCAAATGTCCTTCCGACGAAAAGTAAAATTGTCCAGAATCGCTGTAGCTCGGAAAATTATCGCGAAGTGCAGTATTGATTTCGGGACCCATGTTTTTGGCCTCACCGATTTTAATTCCACCCTCATCATTTTGAAGGATGGGTGCTTCATACAAATCTGATTTTCCATAACCACCGGGCATATCAGAAGCAAAGATTACTTTGCTGCCATCCGGTGAAATGATCAAATCGGCTACTGAGTATGCTTGGTTATTCAATTGGAAAGGGATTTCCAACCATTTTTTTGTTACTGCGTTTTGACGCATCGCAAAGACTTGCAATACACTCTCACGATTTGCATTTTTCTTTTTTGCATTCCGGGTAACATAAATAAAGCCAGAATTGGGATCAACAAAACTCACGTGCTGGTGGGCAACTGCTTTGTTGTTTGTAATCTCTTTTCCCTTGCCCAAGAAACTATCAGAATAAGACGCGCGATAGATTTGGTAATAAGGCTGTTCATGCCATAAAGATGTTGACTGTCTCAAGCCCTTTTCAATGTGGGTAGAATAGTATGCATTTCCTTTTTTATCCGGTACCATTGCATACTCACCCAATTGGCTGTTGCTTAGGAATGGTTTCACTGAGTAGTAAACAGAAAAATCGTTTTCGGTCCAGTAAGATTCAGCACCCGCGTTTTGATCAATAAACTCTTGGCTTAATTCATTGAAGAAAGGCTTGCCTGCGTATTCGGTAGATTTTAAAACCAACAACAAGCTATCGGACAAAGCATAGTTTTCTACTTTTCTGGCAGACAAAGCGTAGCACAATTGATCAAAAGCGTCGGTCTGTTGGGCAAATTTGGAAAACAACTCTGAATAGGCTTCAAACGCCAACTGGTTGTTTTCAACCTGAGCGTGAGAAAATGCCAACGAGCGCTGATTGGGATAATCAGTTACTTTGGCGATGGCTTTGCCATTGTTTTTATTGATGATACCTGCATAATTGTAGGTATAAATATCATTTGCCAATTTCTTCTGTGCCTGGAGGGTAGAAACCATGCCAAAGGCAAGAACGATAAGGGCTGAAAGGGATTTGAATGACTTCATTGTTTTGCTCTTTGAAGATTAGAAATAACGTGGAACTTTAACTCGGCTGTTTTCTTTTGGTGAAATCATGTATTGGATTCCCACCTCGTGAGAACCTCTTACGTATTCATTCAACGGTGATGTTTTGCTATCAAACGAATACATCAAATTGAAATTGCCATTCAGTTTTGCCATGGCCATAACACCAATGTCACCACCTGTGCGGTAGAATCCACCAATTGAACCAAAATCTTTATAGATCAAGTGTAGGTTCAAATCGGCTTGCATTGCTGCTCCATTGACAAATTTCACCTGAGTAGTAGGCTTCAATTTCAAATCATCATTGATTTCAAAAACTGCACCTGCGATGGCATAGTAGTGCATCTCGCTTACATAATCCAAGTTAACACCACTTGGGGCAGTTCTTGGATTAATAAATACCATCCTTGGAGAGCTAATCGCAGCGAAATATTTGTCGCTGTACAAGTAAATTCCAAAACCGGTCATCGGCGCTGTGATAGAATAGTCGTTGTTGTTGAAGGTTACATCGCCCGGATTCTGCAATTGAAGTTTCGACAATTCGGCAGAATAGTTGAACGCACCCACACGCAATCCCACTGCCAATCGCAAGTTGCGCGCGATTTCTTTGTGGTAAGCAATGTTGGCGGCAATTTCCGTTTCTGCGAAAGGCGATGCTACGGCGAATTTTCCAATTTTTCCAGTTTGAAAATTCAACCCTACCGCAAAATCTCTAAACGCAGGTGCTTGGGAAACCGGCGAATGAAGCGCCAAACTCTGGTAATTGGGGGCACCTGGATAGGTGGCCCATTGGGTACGATTCAATGCACTCGCCACCAAAGTTCGTTTGGATCCTGCATAAGCGGGGTTCATGGCTAGGGAGTTGAAATCATAGTGGGTGTACATCTGTTCTTGTTGAGCGAACAAGGGCGATGCAACTGCCAAGGCGGCTGTTAATACCCAATTTAATTTATTGTTTATCATGAATTTCATGTTTGTTCTCAATGATTAATTTTTAATATAAATATTTCTATCCACTGTAGTTGATCCGTATTTGAATACGATGTAATAAACACCTTCTGGCAATGCATCGCCGTTTTTGCCTACGCCGTTCCAATCATTTTTGTAGGTTCCGTTCGATTCATATACAACCTGACCCCAACGGTTGAACACCAACAATGTTGCTTGAGAGAACACTTTGGCTTGCAAGCCGCGGATGTAAAGTACATCGTTCACGTTATCGCCATTTGGTGAAATACCTTCTGGGATGAAGAAATCAGGGTCGATGTAGTTGGGGATGCTGTCTTTATCGCTATCGCCAGTACCTTCTTGAACATCGCCATCAAGGATCTCGTCATCGTCTGAGTCTGTATCGCGCCAGTTGCCTTTTCCATCACCATCGGTGTCGGTTGTGCCTTCGGTTTTATCGTCTATACCGTCATTATCCGAATCCAAATCCAAATAATCGGCTTGGCCATCATTGTCTGTGTCGGTTGTGCCTTCGGTCTTATCATCGATACCATCGCCGTCAGAATCCGTATCACGCCAGTTACCTACACCATCACCATCGGTATCGGTTGTGCCTTCGGTTTGGTCGTTGATGCCATCGTTGTCTGAATCCAAATCTCTCCAATCACCCGTTCCATCGCCATCAGTATCGGTTGTGCCTTCCGTGGTGTCAGAAATGCCATCACCATCAGAATCAGTATCCAAATAATCAGCTACGCCATCGCCATCAGTATCGGTTGTGCCTTCAACTTTATCGCTGATACCATCACCGTCAGAATCTAGGTCTAACCAGTTACCTTGAAGATCTCCATCTTTATCTGCAGTTCCTTCGGTTTGGTCATTGATACCATCGGCGTCAGAATCTAGGTCGCGCCAGTTGCCAATACCATCACCATCGAAGTCATTGGTACCTTCCGTGCTATCGCTAATGCCATCATTGTCAGAATCC
>CANHGC010000058.1 GCA_947460045.1 Bacteroidota bacterium
ATATCTCCTGCTTGCTCTTCCATTTTGGAATAGTCAAGTGATCTACCGTCTACGCGGGGAGGGGTTCCAGTTTTCATCCTTCCCGTGGTGAAACCAAGGCTTACCAATTGCTCTGTAATGCCGCCACTGGCGTGTTCTCCCATTCTGCCACCACCGAAATTTTTCCGCCCGATGTGAATGAGTCCATTTAAAAAGGTACCCGTGGTGAGCACTACTGTTTTCGCAGTAAATGTCATTCCCATACCGGTCGTTACGCCCGTAACTGATTGATTATCAAACAACAAAGAAGAAACACTATCCTGGAAAAAGTCTACATTTTCATTGTTTTCCAATGTCAAGCGCCACTCTTCTGCAAATCTCCAACGATCACTTTGTGCTCTTGGACTCCACATGGCCACCCCCTTACTACGGTTCAACATGCGAAACTGAATCATGGTTTTGTCTGTGATGATACCAGACATTCCTCCAAGTGCATCGATCTCTCGGATAATTTGTCCTTTTGCCACGCCACCCATCGCGGGATTACAGCTCATTTTGGCGATGGTTTCCATGTTCATGGTAACCAGCAGTACCGAGCAACCCATAGTAGCAGCGGCATGTGCGGCTTCACAACCAGCATGACCGGCCCCTACAACGATCACGTCATATTGAAAATTGTTGTTGTCTTGTTTCACGTGAAACGATGATTTAAATATTGTCCCACAAAGATAAGCAGACCTCTTCCTCTGTTCTCATTACAATTGCATCAGCGGGTTTTTTGTCTTTGTATCCGAGTAAATGTAATAGACCATGTGATATAACACGTATCAATTCATGTGTTTCGTTTGATTTATGTAATACACTGTTTTCTTTAACACGATCTGTAGAAATATAAATTTCCCCTTCAATGCCATTTGATTCTGCCTCGGATAAATCAAATGTAATAATGTCTGTATACGTATTGTGATTCAGGTGCTCAATATTTATCTCGAGCAATTCGTCGTCACGCAAGAAAACATAATTTAAATCCACGATTTTTTGGCCTTTCGTTTCTGCAATCGTTTTAAGAAGTAAACGGATTTTTTTTCGTGCATTGCCATCGAGAAAACGGTGGCGACCAGAGAAGTGTATTGAATTCATTGAACCAAAATTATAGTACCAGAGTGGCGGGTTTTCTTGTTGCGGTAGTTGGATTGAACCAAATAAACATAAACGCCTTGTGGAACGAAAACACCCCTTGAATCGGATCCATTCCAACCCAAAAGCGCATCGCCCTCAAACATCAATTCTCCCCAGCGATTATAAATGAACATGACGCTCTCCCCCGCACCGATGGCAGGATTGCTTATTTTGAAACGCGGATTTTTTCCAGACGGATTAAATGCTGATGGGATCAACATCGTATCGAAAGCGCTGCTGTCAAAACCCAAATCCACCTCTTTTTCGTTAGAGTACAACTCAAAAGCAATTGGAAGCTTTCCATCGTTGCTGTAAATTTTAACGCGATAACGCTGCTTGCCAAAAAGCACGCCAACGGGAAGGGCATAGCTATTGGTTTTGGTTGTCATTACTGGGTTCCACGTGAAACCTGATTGGCGCTCTAATGTGTAATTGAAGTCTGTTGTTAGCTCTGGGCTCGACCACCCCTTGTAGTAAGACCAGCTCATAACAAGTTGATTTTCAACAAGTAACATCGAATTATTGACGTAGCAGCTGTCGTCTCTGTATCCGCAAGTATTGGTCCTAACCAATCGATATAAACCTTCCGATATGTCAGTATTTGTGCTTGGATCTGTGTATGTTACTTTTCCCGTTGTGCCAAAAGTCTTTAAAGTAACCCATGAAAGACCCTGTTTTTTTTCCAACGAAAGAATAGAGTTTGTGCCGTCTTTCTTCCACTCACCGGTTATTTGAATTTGATCTTCTGAAATTACACTAACACCAGTAAGTAGGGTAATGGGTGCAACGCTTCCCAAAAACCCATAATCTATGACAACGCTGTTTGATGAGCTACTGATAGTACTTGCGCCCTGTTTCACCGCTCGCACGAAGTAAGAATATGTATTGTTTATTTCATAACTGGTATCAACAAACACGTATGTGGCGGGATCATTGATGAGATCAGCGGGCACAATCCCAATTTCATCCCATTTGTTTTTGGTTTTATTGTGTCTCCAAACGATGTATTTATTGGTTACCCAACCGTAATATTTGCTCCAGGTTATTTGTGTTTTCTTGTTACACCAGAATTCAGGATTCATTTGAACCATTAAATGAATAGGGGAATGGTAATTACTTAATAAACCGCCATTTAAACAACTGTCAAAAGCGGCAATGCAAAATTTGTTATTGGTTGTTTTGGTGTCGAAAATGCCAAGGGGAAACAAGTAGCTGAACGACATTGTATCCAACAGCAACGCATTGCCTCCACCTGAAAATTTGAACAAACTAAATCCCATAATGTCTGGTTCAATGGGCTTTGACCAACCAGCCCGCAACAGTTGCGTATTGTAATCTACGGAAACACTATCGGGTTCAAATTGTGAGGGTGCAGAATTGTCGATGAAAACGTGATTCGATTCCAATGTATCTTTTCCGTTACAAGCAAAAGCAGTAGACAGAAACAATTCCCAACTCTTGGTGTTGGGCAGTACTGTTGAGATGGATGTAATGTTTAACGTGGGCACCTCCTTCAACAATTTCCATGGCGACAGCGCATCTTCCCTGCCATAAAGTCTGTGATACGAAAAACTACCGCACCCGTCTGTGGGTGGCGCAACCGTTACAGTGAGTGTAAAGGTTGGCCGATCGAGGCATGCTCTAAAAAGAGTGGCGGGTTGAGAAATGGAAAATACCGCATTGATTAAAATGAACGTGATAAATTGCGTTACGATATGTTTCCAAATTCTTCGCATGGATATTATTCGCTGGAAGGAGTGTCTCCCGCCAATACATGAATAAACGATTCAGGGTGTAAATAATTGTTTGCCAATGCCATTAACTCTTCTTTGGTGATAGACCAAATACTTGGTAATACTGTTTCGTAATAATCTTCTTCAAGTCCGCGATACATCAGGTGTTGAATCTTACCGCCCATCGAAAAGGGCCCATCAAACCCACTTCTAAATTGCCCGGAGTAATATTGTTTGATTTTATCGAGCTCTGAATCGTCTAACAATGTGGTTTTCAATCCCGAAAAAATGTCGTGTATGGTAGATATGGATGCCTCAATGTTATCGCTGTTTAAATCTCCTGCAATGGTCCATGTATAATCGTTGAAGGCAGGTTTAAAATAGGAGCCAATACCATAAGTTAATCCCTTTTCTTCCCGCAAGATTTGCATCAAGCGAGATCCAAAATATCCACCCAATACCAAATTTAATAGCGTAAGCCCAAATCGTTCTCTTTGATTTTTTGGCTCAACGTGTTGAACCAGTTGCAGACTTACCTGGTTCGTGCCATCAATTTGCTTGGTTATGTGACCGGGCGTTCTTAACGGCAGCGCTCCGCAAGTTGGTGCGTCTATAGCAATTGACCCACCCTTACCAAAAGGCTTCAATTCATTTTCAATTAATGCGAGTAGCCCTTCGTCCGTGTCTCCCGAAACAAAAATCATCGCTTTGTCAAGAGTGTAATTGGCAGATTTAAAAGAAATTAGATCCTCTCGGTTAACAAGCGAATAATCCTCCACATTGCCATGTTTGCCCAAAAAAGAGTTGTCGCCATAAAGGTGTTCTAAGGCCAAACGGTTCGACCAATACTTAGGAGTTTTTTGCTGTCTTTCCAATGATGCTGAACGTACCAACTTTGCTGTTTCTAGCTCTTTTTCGGGGTAATTCGCCTCTTGAATATTTTTTACCACCCAAGAAAATGCCGATAGAATGTTCTTTTTGTTTGCTCTTACAACAACAGACGATCCCAACGATCCACACTCTGTGCGATGAGTGGCGCCCAAAAAATCCAAAAACTCAACCACTTCGAACTCTGTTCTGTTGTCGTTTCCGGAAAAAAGCAAGTCGTTCGCAAGTGTAGCGATGTAAGTTTTATCTTGGTGAAACGACCCAGCAGCCCAAAACAACTCAATCCTCACAACGCCAATGGGTGTGGATTCTGATAGGTGCATCGAATGCCCTGAAGACAACACCATTGTTTTGCTAATGGGTGTTTTGAACGTTTTTATTGTTTGGGTTTCGGGGCGATTGCGCGATGTGATGGTCATTTTTTTGGATGATAATAAATTACAGACACTGAATTCGCATCAATTGTTTTCTTTGAAACAGTCAATACGTCGTTTAAAGAGAAGGATTCGATCAATGATTGTTCATTGTTGATATTGTCTAGGGCGCCAGCATTTTCAAAAAAACACAATCGTTGGGCCAATTGCATGGGTTGAGTGGCTTCAAAAAGCAAATTTGTAGCATGCCTGTTTTTGACTCCAGTATAAGACCTGTCCATTCCTTCGCTGTATTCTTGGTTTTCTTTTAAGGTTCTGATTAATGCAGCCTCACCATCTTGGTGTGAAACGCCATCATTCATTATACCATACAAAACAAACAGACCCTCTCCGAAGCCACGCAAGTAAAAACACTCAGCGGCATTGAATAGTTGTTCTTCTTTAACCAGTTTCATCTGTAAAGGTGAAACATCCGAACCGCCCAACATTTCAGAAAACATTTCCAAGGCGATGGACTCTTTTTCTATGAATTTTGGACCACGCCAAATCAAAAAAACAGCGGGATTTGGGCTTAAATCCTCAGCCTCAAAAAATTGTCTCTCCGAAGGGATAGGGTCATCGATGTATGTATTGGGATTTGCTGTTGTTCCTTTCGAAATGCCACCAAACCACTTTTCTGCTAAATCTTTCGTAGTTTGAAAATCAATGTTACCCACAACCGAAACGATGCCATTTTGAGGCGCGTAAAAACGGTCATAAAATCCTCTTACATCCTCAAGTGTAGCATCTTCGATATGTTTGATGTCATCACCGATTGTTGGCCAACGATAGGGGCTTTTGTTGTACATCAAATGCCTGATATGGTGCCACAACAAACCAAAAGGAGCATTGAAGCAGCGTTGTTTGAATTCCTCAACAACAACCCCTTTTTGAACAGTCAATGATTTGTCATTGATGTTTAGTGCGTTCATCCGATCGCTTTCTAACCAAAATGCGGTTTCCGCATTTTCTGTTGGCATCACCAAATAGTAGTTGGTAATTTCATTGTTGGTAAAAGCATTGTTCTGTCCCCCCGCCTCTTCAACTTCTTTATCAAAAACGGGTACGTTTTCACTTCCCGAAAACATCAAGTGTTCAAACAGGTGTGCGAAGCCGGTGCTATTTGGGTTTTCGTCCCTAGCACCCACGTTGTACAGCGTGTTCAACACCAGTGTTGTTCTGCTTTTATCTTCTAGGTGGATGACGCGCAACCCGTTGTTTAAGGTGAATTTGTTGAATGAATACACATTACAAATTTACCGTATGAGCCACATCGAAAAAAAGCACCCTGTTGGCGATTACCAACAGGGTGCATCACTGTACAGTGTAGGCTAATTTAACACATCAATTGTGTTTTCATCGTCTTCTGTGATCTTGATAGACTTGCCTTTTGCCTCAATCAGAAGAATGTTTTTCACAACAACTTCAGATGTTTCTCTTTTCAGTCCATCCGTTCCTACATAAGTTCGATGCTGTAAACGACCTTCAACCATGAGCTTGCTTCCTTTTTTTACCATCTTTTCAAAAAGTTCAGCCACGTTTCCCCAAGCAACCAAACGATGCCACTGGGTGTTGTTTACAACATCTCCAGAGACCAATGTCACTTTTTCGTTCGTTGCCAAATTCAACTTAGCCAACTTTTTTCCACTTTCAAACTCACGGATTTCTGGGTCGTAACCCACGTTTCCGATTAACCTAACGGAATTCAATAAATTTTTCATAACCTTTCTTTTCGTAATTAACTATTATCCTTTTTTTGTGTGTTGAAAATCCTCACGTGGCCTTTGTTTGGACTTTCATGAACAATACAAAATTGATAAACAGATGAGCACATACTCGCACATGAATCATTTATAATCGATTATAAACGGTTAGTTCATTCGGTTCGTTTTGGGGGTGTTTTGCTTTTTTGATGTTTATACGATCATCTGCTTATGGAAAAAGAAACCATCAATCAACCAATCTGTAGAGAGTGTGGCGACAAAATCAAAGGACGGGCCGATAAACTCTTTTGTAACGATTCTTGTAGAAGTGCGTTTAACAACAGAAGAAATCGAACAGAAGTAGACCCACTCAGAACCATCAACAAGGTTTTAAGTAAGAACAGAAAAATACTAAAAGAAGCTTATGAAACTTCTGGCGCCAGTGAAACCATACCCTTGAGGAGACTCGAAAATAAAGGGTTTGTTTTTAACTTTTACACGCACATCGAAGAACCAATGAGCGGAAGTTGTTATCGATATTGTTATGATTTTGGGTATGCCGAAGCAAAAAATGGTGAAGTCATGATATCTAAATATCCAGGCTCTTATTTGTAGAAATCAAGCAGCCCTCAATTTGCACTACCTTTGCAAATTCAAATCACAGAACATAATGGCAAAGTCACCAAAAAAAGAACAAGGCAATGGCAAGAAATTCCAAGATCGTCTTCCTGGAGAAAAACGCAATCGCAAAATAGACTTGGCCAAATCAGAACCCAAGAAAACGAAGTTTTTCACAGATAATAAATCAACTGAATCGAATACAGACAAGCCAAGATTTGGCGGAGGTGACAAACCACGCTTTGGCAGTGATCGCGGAGGTGACAAGCCAAGATTTGGCGGAGGAGATAAACCGCGTTTTGGCAGTGATCGTGGTGGAGACAAACCAAGATTTGGTGGAGGAGACAAACCGCGTTTTGGAAGTGATCGCGGAGGAGACAAACCAAGATTTGGCGGAGGAGATAACCCACGATTCGGAAATGATCGCGGAGGAGACAAACCAAGATTTGGCGGAGATCGTGATAAACCCCGCTTTGGAAATGACAGCGGAGAAGACAAGCCAAGATTTGGTGGAGAAAGCAGGGGATCATTTTCAAGAAATTCGAACAGTAGACCATCTGGTACTCCTGGATTTACCGGTGGAGATAAAAGTGGAAATCCAAGGTTCCCTGGCGACAGAAGTAGCCGTTTTTCAAAGGATTTGGGTGATAAACCAAAGTTTGATAACGATCGCGGAGGTGACAAGCCAAGATTTGGCGGAGATCGTGATAAACCACGTTTTGGAAGTGATCGCGGCGGCGACAAACCTCGTTTTGGCTCAGACAGACCGAGTGACAAACCCCGCTTCGGAAGTGATCGCGGAGGTGACAAACCAAGATTTGGATCAGACAGATCGAGCGACAAACCCCGCTTCGGAAGTGATCGCGGAGGAGACAAGCCTCGATTTGGCTCAGACAGACCGAGCGACAAACCCCGCTTTGGAAGTGATCGCGGAGGTGACAAACCAAGATTTGGATCAGACAGATCGAGCGACAAACCTCGCTTCGGAAATGATGGTGGAGGAGATAAGCCAAGATTTGGCGGAGATCGTGACAAACCACGTTTCGGCAATGACCGCGGTGGAGACAAGCCAAGATTTGGTTCAGACAGACCAAGTGATAAAGCACCAGAAAACAGACGTGAAACGTTTGATTCTGCAGAAAAGTTTAACAAACCCAAACCCACAGGTGCCGTTGGCTTATCCAAGTTTAGGCCCAGAGGTTCAGAGCCCATGGTTGATAATACACCCGATAACAGGGATTTCAACGAAGACAAGCCCAAAACATACGGAATACCGAAAGCCGAAAAAGCAGACACACCCAAAGGCTTTAAAGGAAGTAAGCGCGAATTCAATAAAGTGGCTTCCAATTTGGAGAAAGGCGCTGAACATGCAAAAAGTGACGAGATTCGTTTGAATAGATACATCGCCAACAGTGGTATCTGCTCTCGTCGTGAAGCCGACGAACTCATACAACAAGGCATGGTGAGGGTGAATGGAGATGTGGTAACTGAGTTGGGTACTAAAATTCGACCATCAGACAATGTCAAAGTAGAAGACCGAAAGGTGATTCCCGAAAAGCCTGTTTATATCATCATGAACAAGCCCAAAGGATATATTACTACAACGGATGATCCAGAAGGCCGAAAAACCGTCATGGAACTGATAGACTTGCCAGGCAAGGAGAGAATTTACCCCATTGGTCGTTTAGATAGAAAT
>CANHGC010000059.1 GCA_947460045.1 Bacteroidota bacterium
ACCACTTTACCTGGAACGGTGATGTCTTTTGTAACGCCGTGCATGGTGAGTTTGCCGATGGCTTCAACAGGATACACTCCATTTTGGGCGAAGTTTACCGCGGTTGGGTTGGAAAGTTTACCCACAAAATTGCTGTATTGAAACTGTGAGGTTTCCATGTAATTCTCTTGGAAATGCTTTTGCATCAATGCCGATTTAAACACAAATCCATTCACAGGTACACGAAATTGTACCTTATTCTGCCCTGCGTCAATGCCTGCTTGAACTTGGCTATTATCAGCAGAAAACTCCTCGATGGATGTTTTACTTACGAAGGAGATTTTACCGGCAGAGGTTTTATAAACTTGGGCTGCTGAAAACAAAGGCATCAAAGCGATGGCGGCGAGGAAAAAATATTTTTTCATGGTTTGAATTTTATAATTGAATGATAGTTTTTTTGAAGTTTGTTAAAATAAAAAAGGCAAATCAGTTCACGCTGGAAGAATCCAAAGCGTCTTCGTGATCCAAAGATTTAGAGACATCGGCCTTGTGCTGTTCCAATTTCAATAGCGCGCAACGACTCATATCAATTTGCTTCTCAGTAAAAATCTCATCGGCAGAAGGCACTACAAGCCCATCACATTCACATTGGAGTGTAACCAAATCACCTGCCACGACACCACTCACGGTCGACGTGTAATCTTGGTGGAATTTGGCATTCAGATTAAAGCCTTCCACACCTGTTTTGATTTGCAAGGTGAGGCTGCTATCGCCCAGAACATCGGCCACTTCGCCAGAGAATTTTACGCTTTTACCCACGAAAGAAGAAAATGTACGCGCCGCACCCGTATCTGCATTCAATTCACCCACCCACTGATTCAAATCTTTTTCAAAATCAGCCTTACCTGTACTTTGATTTTCCGGGGCCTTGTTCCATAAATAGTAACCCACGATGAGGCCGGTTACCATTATGGCTAAAAGAAGTAGAAGAATGTTACGTTTGTTCATAGTTTTTGTGATTTTTGCAAAACAATAAATTGTGCTTGCGTATCTTGTAACAACAAATGTGCCATGAACCCCCAAAAAATGAACCGATATATTTTTTACTCACTGCTTGTTTTCTTTAACTTTTCTGGCTTAAATGCTCAAAACCAATCGAATAGAATCATTTACTTGGCAGAAAAAATCTATCACGCAGACACAGCCTTTGGCACATCCACCGCCATGGTGGTCGAAAATGGCATCATCTTGTATATGGGGGATGTCAGAACGGCCGATTCCCTCTATCCAATGACAACCAAAAAGGAATTTGCCGGAAAGTACATTTATCCTGGGTTCATTGATGCGCATTGCCATTTCTTGGCTTATTCGAAAGGCTTAACGGAAGTGGACTTGGTGGGAAGCAAATCCGAAGCCGATGTTATCAATCGGGCCAAAAAATTTGCCAAAAAGAACAAACTGCCTTGGCTCATTGGCCGGGGTTGGGATCAAAACGATTGGGCCGTTAAGAACTTCCCCAACATGCAAAAATTGAGCAAAGCCTTTCCCACACGTCCGGTTTGTTTGAGCAGAATAGATGGTCATGCTGTTTGGATCAATGTCGCAGCCGTAAAACAACTTCATCTCAATCCAGACACGCTCATTTTCGGGGGCGAATTCGTTAAAGTGAATGGAGAATTTACAGGGATTTGCATCGACAATGCTGCGGACTGGGTAAAATCCCGATTGCCTTCTGTCCCATTTACGGCCTGGGAAAAAGGCTTGGAAACAGGCTTAACCAACTGTCATGCCCAAGGTCTTACCCAAATTGCGGAAGCCGGCATATCGGTGTCTGACATTGACCTGATTCAAACTTTGCAGGCACAAAACAAGCTCAACTTGAGAATTTACGGCATGCTTGCGGTGAATGAAGAAAATTTGGGATACATCTCAAGGAACGGCATGATTTACACAGACCTTTTCACGATGCGATCGGTGAAAATCTATTTGGATGGGGCTTTGGGATCCCGCGGCGCATTGCTCAAAGGCGATTATTGCGACCAATTGGGCCACAAAGGATTGCAAATCATTGACCAACCCAAATTTGAAATGTATCAGAACTTCTTATTAAACAAGGGGTTTCAGATTTGCGTACACGCCATCGGTGACAGCGCCAACGCCATCGCCCTGAGAACTTTTAACAAATACATTCCAGAAGGATACGATGCAAGATGGCGGATAGAACACGCCCAAATCGTGAACATCAAAGACCAAAAGCTGTTCAGCAAAAGAAGCATCATCCCAAGCGTTCAGCCCACCCATGCCACATCCGATGCGCCTTGGGCCAATGAGCGATTGTGCAACGCCGAATCCAAAGGCGCCTATGCCTATCAGAATTTACTGAAGCAAGCTGGCACCATTGCCTTGGGCACCGATTTTCCCGTGGAAGGTATCTCCCCTATGCATACATTTTATTCTGCTACACAACGTATGGACGCGGCAGGAAAACTCGAACGACCTTTCCTAGGCGAACAAGCCTTAACCCGAAAGCAGGCTTTGTGGGGAATGACTTTGTGGGCGGCTTATGCCAACTTCGATGAAACGCGCACAGGCTCATTGGAAGCCAGTAAAATGGCAGATTTTGTGGTCATGAATACCGATATTATGGAAGTAGAGGCACCCAAAATCTTGAAAGCCAAGGTCACCCATACATTCATTGGCGGAAAATTGGTTTACGGGAAACCTTAAACGGGCTTGCATTGCACAAAATTTTTCATTGTGTGATGAACGTCATGTTCTCTACCGAAATTCAACTTAATTTTGCTGTATCATGAAATTCACCCAATTGGGCTATTTGTCGATGTTGATTTTGGGCGTTGGCTGCAAAGAAAAATCGCAGTATATCACTCCTGAATCCAAACCCATCATTGAATCTGTATATGCCAGCGCCACCATCAATGCCGCTGAGCAGTACACCCTTTACCCAGCGCTATCGGGAAGAATACTCAACCTCGCTGTTTCTGAAGGCGATGTAGTTCAGGCAGGACAGCTTATCGCCCATTTAGATAATACCGGTGCTGCGCTCACTGCAAGTACCGCTGGCGAAGCGGTAGCACTATCCAAAACAAGCGCAAAACAACTTCAGGAAATTCAAGCACAATTGGCCACCGCCCAAGAGCAAGCCAAATTGGATTCACTCAATTACAAACGTCAGCAAAACTTATGGGCCCAAAATATCGGCAGTCAAACACAATTGGAAGCCAAGAAACTCGCAGCCGCTGCGAGCAAAAATGCGGTGAAAGCCATCCAATCAAAACTGTCTGTTGCACAAAGTCAATTGGCCTTCAATCAAAAACAAGCCCAGAACAACCAAGGTACCGCCGCAAAGAACCTGGCAGAATTTGATGTTAGGTCAGATATTGGCGGACAGGTTTTCCAGTTGTTGGCAGAAAAAGGTGAATGGGTATCGCCCCAAAAACCACTGGCCATTTTGGGCAACAGCGGTGATTATTTGATTCACATGGAGGTTGACGAGGTAGACATCGCCAAGATAAAGGTGGGACAAACTGCGGTAATTGCATTGGATGCATACAAAGGCAAATCGTTCAAAGGGCATGTTACGCGCATCATCCCCATCATGAATACAAAGTCGCAATCGTTTGAAGTGGAAGCTGTTTTCGATGAAAAACCCAACCAATTGTACCCCGGATTGAGCGCCGAAGTGAATATCATCATTGCCGAAAAATCCAGCGCTTTGTTGATCCCGGTGTCGTGTTTGGGAAAAGACAATGTGGTGGCTACTGAAGATGGAGATGTGGTGGTTAAGCCCGGTTTGCGCAATTTGGAATACGTAGAAATCTTGGAGGGACTTACCCCAACCACGAAGATCTTGGCCCCAAAGGCGAAATAAAGCCATGAGCAACGCCCTACTGATTCAAATTGCCAAAACGCATTTGCTCACGCGCAAAAAGCAAAGCGCCATTGCCAGCTTGGGCGTCACGTTTGGCATTGGCACGTTCATCGTTTTGGTGAGTTTCATGACCGGGCTGAATGGCTTGTTGGATGGTTTGATCCTCAACAGAACGCCGCACATCCGCATTTATAACGAGGTGAAGCCCAGCGCAAAGCAACCCATCGCCTTGCATCCCGAATACAAGGGCAAAATAAACATGGTGAATTCGATCCGTCCAAAACAGGATCCGGTGAGCATTTACAACAACAAGCCGCTCATGAACACACTCAAGAAGAATCCTTTGGTGATGGGCATTACGCCGCAGGTGAGTGCCCGGATCTTTTATCAATCGGGGTCTGTATTGCTCAACGGAAACGCCATGGGAATTGATGTATTAGAAGAAGATCGATTGTTCAATTTCAAACAGTACATCGTAAATGGAAAACCCCTGGATTTGGCAAACAACGAAAACGGCATCGTATTGGGCATCGGCGTAGCAAAGAAACTGAGCATTCAAGTGGGCGATAGAATTCAACTCATGAGCAGCACAGGCGTTACCCATCGATTGAAAGTGGTGGGATTGTTCCAAAGTGGATTGGCCGATGTTGACAAATTACAGAGTTATGTGAATGTCAAGATGGCCCAACGCATCATCGGTGAGGGAAACAATTTTGTGACCGACATCAGTGTGAAGTTGTTCGACATTGAAAACGCGAAGGATTTATCGGACCAAATCGCTCAAACTTACGGAGTGAATAGCATCGACATCAAAGCGGCGAATGCCCAATTTGAAACGGGTACCACCATCAGAAACATCATCACTTATGCAGTATCGATTACGCTGCTGATTGTGGCGGGTTTTGGCATTTACAACATTTTGAACATGGTGATTTACGAGAAGATGAACGACATCGCCATCTTGAAGGCCACTGGATTTTCAGGTTCGGATGTAAAGCGCATTTTCATTTACCAAGCGATGTTCATTGGCATTGTGGGCGGATTGATGGGATTGATTATGGGCGGCTCGATGAGTTATTTGATTAGCAAAGCACCTTTCGAAACAGAGGCCATTCCCACCGTAAAAACCTTCCCAGTGAATTTCCAGCCCCTGTTTTATTTGATCGGATCTGTTTTTGCCGTGATTACCACCTTTTTTGCCGGATATCTACCTGCGCTAAAGGCCAGTAAAATCGACCCGGTAGAGATCATTCGCGGACAATAACTCCATGTACAAACCAGTTACTGACAACCTTTAACAGTTACCCATTCCCTAGCCCCCAACCCCGTGAGCCATAACATCATTCTCAAAACCATCGGCGTTCAAAAGTACTTTATCGACCCCGTGAAGGTGCAAGTGCTGAAGAACATCAACATCGAAGTAGAAAAAGGGGAATTTGTGAGCATCATGGGCAAATCGGGCTGTGGAAAAAGCACTTTGTTGTACATTTTGAGTACCATGGACACCAGTTACGAAGGGCAGTTGTTTTTGGGTGAACGGTTGCTCACTGGACTCAGTGGCGCGGAACTTTCGGTGGTGCGCAATGAACACATCGGATTTGTCTTTCAATTCCATTACTTGCTGCCCGAGTTCACGGTGTTGCAAAACGTGATGATGCCTGGGCTTAAATTGGGTAAAAAAAGCAAAGAGGAAGTGGAGCACGACGCCATGAACAAGCTAAAGCTGTTGGGTGTGGATGACCAATTTGCCAAAAAGGCCACACAAATTTCGGGCGGTCAAAAACAGCGCGTGGCGATAGCCAGGGCATTGATCAACGAGCCCACCATCATCATGGGCGATGAGCCCACGGGCAACTTAGACAGCAAGAATGCGGGCATTGTTTTTGACATTTTCAAAGAACTCACCCACGAACTGGGCACATCCTTGTTGATTGTTACGCACGACCCAGATTTTGCGGGTAAAACCGATCGAATCATTGAAATGGCCGATGGTTCTGTTGTGTAATTAACCCAGGCCGAGCATGGACAAATCCCAGACCAAAACATTGAATTTCAATGGGTTTTGAAGAATGCCTTGAATTGTGAGCAAATTTCAAATTCGAAGCAAAAAATCAGTTTTTTTCGTATATTTGCAGTCCTTTAAAAAGGTCGGATGGCCGAGCGGCTAGGCACGGGTCTGCAAAACCCTTTACAGCGGTTCGAATCCGCTTCCGACCTCTAAAGTAAGCCTCCTCGTTTAAAACGAGGGGGCTTTTTTATGTCGTTACGGGTTGATTATCAACTGCTCTTTCAGAAAAACCCCTCCGGCTTCAAACTCCACCTGATAGGTTTTGGTTTGCTTGGCATCGTAAAGCGGCAAGGCGAAAACACTCTCACCTTTGGGCAATCCGCCCGGAAATTCGTGTCTCAGTAACAATTTGCTGGACTCATCGCGCAGAGTTAATGTGCACGGTCCTTCCTCTGCCATTTGGATCATGAAATAGACTTTCCCGTTCTCGGTATTGGTAAACGCTTGAAAATGAATTTGTCCGTTGTTGCCTTGCTCTACCCATTGGGCTTCTGTGAGCGATAGTTTCTGTGCGGGGTCGCGGAATTCGTTGTTGCGTTTCCAATACACCGCGTAGGCATGGGCTTCAGCTTTGCTTTCATTGGCATCGTTATCGAAAAATACATTGGGCGCCATGGTAGAAAATCCGCCCACCAGATGGCCGAGGAGCTGTGAATCGCCTTGCAAGGATTCCAGATCGATCACAACAGTGCCTTCCATGCGCGGAACCGTATTCGCCGGAATAAATTCGGTGCCAGCCCCTACCCCTTTGGGCAGTTGAATGGGCAAAGCATATTCGCTGTAATCGTTGGCCGCCGTGCGTTCAATCACCGATACCGTGGATACCACAGGCACATCTGGATCTTGGGTTAACAGGCCCGAATCATTGAAATAATACTGGGCGATGCCCCCAAAAAATAGAAAAAACTGCGCATCCACTTTGTAGGAATAGAGCGATGTGTGGGCGCTGTGGTATTGATTTAGCAGCTGATTGAATTGGGGCACGGGTTTGATGGTACTGGAATCTGAATTTATCTCCAGCAGATTGGTATAGGGAATGTTGGCGCGTTCTTGAAACACCCCTGAAAACACCATTAGGTCTTTGCGTACATGGGGAAAGGGTGAATCATTGGCAGCGTCAACATGATGCAGTGATTCCATGACATTCACATCCCGGCGGCGGAATTGACTGTCGGTAAGCGGTGAGTGCCAAACGACAAACTCTTTTTTTGGCGTTGATTTTTTGCGGCTTTTGCGTTTGTTGCGCGATTTAACTGTTTGCTGAACCAGCTGAAAACGACGCACCCCATGGTGGTATTCCTGTTCAAATCCAGGTCCGTTTTGCGGTCCCATGGGATTGTATAAACCATCGAAGCGATGTCCGCCCACCAAGTAAAACCTGCCTGTTGGCACGCGGTGAGGATAATAGTCAACTTGATAAAACATGGCGCCACCTGTGAGAGCAAATTGGGGATCGGTCCATTGTTCAAAGGCGGATGAAAGTGTAGCCAACGGGAACGGTTTCTGTTTGATTTGGTCTTTGCGCGAATTGAGCTCGGATTGTTTGGCGAATTCGCTGCTGAGCTTGGCCAAATCCACCTTTGTGAGGTAGGGAAAGGTGCGATGCGCTTCGGGGTCTGTGTATTTTGATGGTGGTGCAAACAGGGCTTTGTCTTGCCTGCAGGGCAATCCGTAACCTCCCGCGAGGAAGAGAAAATTCTCTTCTTGATGGAACAACATATTGGTAGAAGCCAATTGCGATTGGATTGAGGGGTTTAGGTTTTGGATGGGCATTGAATCTACGGTTCGGGATTCCGGATCAACACACCAGATATAGCGATTGGCGTGGGCGGAATCGAAGGCCCGGAACGGCTGCCTTCGATGGAGCCCATCGCGGCGGCCACCGAACAAATACCATTTCCCTTGATATTGGGCCGCCGCAAATGAATGCAAACTCGGCAAAGCCGGCATATCAACGCGCTGTATCATCAAAGAAAAGGGCTGGGTTTGGGCCAGCAAGGGTTGAGTGCTCAAGGCAACAATAAACCCCATCGCCGCCACACACCATTTTTTTGTCTTCAATGAAAATTTCAGCACTCGCATGATTAAACAAAGGTAGCATCGCCCCGGAAAATATTGGGTAACATTGATCATTCCGCCAATAAGTTTGTCGTATTTTCGTAACATGGCAACCGCAAGCACCAAATACCTCGGACAATTACGCTGTAGCAACATTCATTTGCAGAGCGGGACGGAAATTTTCACCGATGCACCCACCGATAA
>CANHGC010000060.1 GCA_947460045.1 Bacteroidota bacterium
CAATTGCACAGGCGCATCGACCAAATCATCGAAGTTTGGGTAGGTAAAAGCCTTACGGATTGTTTCCTTGGTTTCACGAAGCCATTCACCGGCCGGGTAATCCAACACGTAGTGGTTGCTTTCTCCATCATCGTCCAATGCCGTTGCGTAATTGAACCATCGCACTGGATGATCAATGGCCAAATCACCGCCCAAATGCTCAGATCCTTTCACGGTCATCAGCACAGAAGCCATGTTTAGCAGAGCCTGGTCTTCGTCGATAAAACTGGTTCTTACACTGAGTTCAAAACAGTATACTTTGTAACGAAATTCAACGGCCGCCACATTTTTGGGGATGGTTAATCGCCAAGTGTTTTTGTCTAATTTGTTATGGGCGATGGGGGTGCCAAAATTCGCAGGCTTTTCCGCAAAAACCATTTTGGATTCATCGGAGTTAAGGCCTATCGCACCAACCGACTCAACGTTTTTGGCAAACTCACGCACCAAATAACTGCCGGGCGTCCAAACTGGCATATACACATCCACCGCACCGGGCGTCAATTCTTCGAGTCGCAGGGTCACGTCGGCATAGTGACTTTTTGGATCGGTGATCGCGATGGTGTAATGAACGCGTGGACTTGCGTTTTTCTTTGCGTCTGCAGAATTGGGTATCATGGAAATCAATGTGAATCCCAAGGCGTAAATCGTCCTTAGCATTCTACAAAAATCCATTTTTTTATTGAGGATTTTAGATTTTTTTCCAAGGAATTTGAGGCGTGTTAAACCCGATTTATTGGGGAATCTGCTCAAAAATCGTTATATTCGTGTTGTATGAAAGTTCAATCATCACTGCTTCGTTCATTGCTCATTACAGCCTCTTTGGTATTCTTTTCGATAACGGCCACACAAACTTTGAGCTCGTGTGAAAAAGATACTTCTTCGTTGCCACCGGTTCCGAAAGACAGTGCAGACAATGTCTCAGCCGCACAAAAGGCCTTTGATTTGTTGGTGTTGGGGAAAGAGTTTTATATGAAGAGAGGCATCGATTCTGCTGGAACGGATCTCACATCGCAATACGCCGATCAAATTTATATCCTGCAAAAGGAGACCTATGAAAAGGGTCCGCTCACTGTTACTGCGGGAGGTGTAACGTACAACGGGACGTGGAAGGCCAATACAGACTATTCGAAATTGGAATTGACGGTTGCAGGCCGACCGGATTTCGCCTTTTACAGCATTCCTTGGCGTGTGAAGAACAAAACGCTAACTGGGCTTTCAATGGTTCCGCAAGACGCAGCTAACGCTGGAGCAAAAGCCATGGATTTGGAGAAGAAGTAAGCAGAATTTCCGCTTGCATCAAGGCAAATCCGCTGAATGTTAATTAAGATTTCGATTTGTAAACTGGCACGGTAGAGCAGGGTTCTCCGTACATAATGCTCTTGGCGATGGGGGTTAACAAGCGCGTTATCTCTGAATAAGCCGCGGCAGTTACAGGTAAATTTCCGCAACCCTTGATCACCATTTTTTCGTTTCGATAGCTTTCTACGTTGATTTCACTCAATGCATCGCGCCACAACACCGCCTCTAGGGCTTGTAAATCACCAAATACCACTTGCTTGGCGATGCCCGATAGTTTTGATGTGAGCAACATATAGGCCCAAGTTGGCACGATGGCGTCTGCACTGCAGCCGATGGCCACAAACTGATCCTGATATTGCTGCCAATCGTGATTTTTTACCCAATCCCTAAAATCTTTTTCTTTCAAAACCATCCCCATGAACAAAACATCCTTGATATCGATGAATTTGCGTTCACCCACAGGGAAATGATCTTCTAAATTGAGGGTAATGAGGCCACTGTTGGCCACTTTGTTTACAAAAACTTCTTCCATGGCATCCGCTTAAAATACAAATATACGCTTGATGCAGCGATTAAATGGCTCAATCCACCAAGGTTACCTTGATGGTGTTTGTGCGTTGTTTTTTGTGAATGGGCATACTGGCGCAATTGATCACGTATTCGCCTTCTTTCACCATGCCGTCGGCCTTGAGCATATCCACAACATCTTGGAAGGTATCGTCTGTACTCACAAATCGGTCATAGTAAAATCCCCTCACACCCCATACCAAATTCAATGTGGCCAACAGCTTTTTGTTGTCGGTGAAAATGAAAACATCCGCCTGCGGACGGTAGCTGGCAACCCGAAATCCGGTGAATCCAGATTTGGTCATGGCAACAATGGCTTTTGCATTGAGGTGATCGCTCATTCTAACCGCGGTGAAGCAAATTTCGTCGCTCGCAAATGAGGGTGAATCTGCCGTGGGTTTAACCCCTTTGTAATACGTTCTGCGATCATTTTCAATATCGGTAATGATGCTACTCATGATTTCAATGACACGCAGCGGGTGCTTGCCCACACTGGTTTCTGCAGATAACATCAAGGCATCGGCGCCATCCAATACGGCATTGGCCACGTCGTTGATTTCTGCCCTTGTAGGCATGCTATCCAAAATCATGGTTTCCATCATTTGCGTGGCGATGATGCAAGGTTTTGCGGCCGCCAAGCACTTCTCTACGATGGTTTTTTGTATCAAGGGAACGCGCTGCATGGGGACTTCAACGCCCAAATCGCCCCGAGCCACCATGATGCCATCAGACACTTTGATGATTTCGTCAATGTTCTTCACCGCCTCGGGTTTTTCAATCTTGGCGATTACTTTGGTATGTGTCCCTTTTTCTGCGATCAAGCGCTTCAATTCAACGATATCGTCTGCGGTGCGCACGAAACTCAGTGCCACCCAATCTACTTCCTGACTCAATCCGTACTCCAGGTCAGCCAAATCCTTTTTGGTTAAACTGGGCACCGTGAGGCTTGAATCGGGGAGGTTGAATCCTTTGTTCGATGATAGGGGGCCACCAGCAACAACGCGCGCTTTTAAGGTGGTTTCGTTGATTTTTTCTGTAAATTCCAAGGATACTTTTCCGTCGTTCAACAAAATTCTCTCACCCGGTTTACAGTCTTGTATCAATCGTTTGTAGCTCACAAAGAGCAGGTCTTTGGTAGAAATTTGCTCTTCTGTGGTTACCAAAATGTGATCGCCTTCCACCAAATGGAATTCGCCTTCCACTTTGCCAATGCGCAGTTTTGGTCCCTGTAAATCTTGGAGTAGGGCCACATTACAACCCAATCTATTGTTGATGTTTCTCACGCGATCGATGACTTCTTGGTGCAGTTCATAAGCGCCGTGAGAAAAGTTGAGTCTACATACATCTACGCCAGCCAAAATGATTTTTTCTAACATTTCCTCGCTGCTTGTGGCAGGGCCGATGGTGGCTACAATCTTTGTTTTGTTGAATTTTCCTTGATACATGTGGTCTTCTTGTTCGATTACAAGTGACTCAAAGCACTAACCCATTGGAGTTTGTTGTGTTTGTTGGCAGGGAATTCGTAAGACATTTGGATGTGCTGCATGGTTTTCAATCCACTCAGCCAATCTGCGATGCCCCCCATATCCTCTGCGTTCCGTATCAACAACCAATAATCGGGCGTAGGTTTTCCTGTGTAGAGCATGCCTCCGCTGCCTTTGTTCTCCAAAATCCACATCTCACAAGCAGTTTCAGCGTCTTTCCAGTAGTATTCTACGTGATTCGACTCTGTAATCTGAGACAAAAATACTGAAAAGGGTTGGTCTTGTCGCACAAATGTGGAAGAAAAAGTGTCATCTAGACACCAAGCCATCAAGTGTGGCGGAATTTGGGCATGTAAGGCAATGATATCGAGGTTGATATTTGCACCCAAAAAGGTCGATTTGTAGCGTTTGATAGACAAAAGAGTTTCCACAAAAATAATTTTAATGTTGTATCTCATAAAAAAAATGTTTCTTTGCAACTCAAATCAAAAAATAAGATCATGTCAGAAATTGCAGAAAAAGTAAAAGCCATTATCGTAGACAAGCTTGGTGTTGAAGAAAGCGAAGTAGTAACTGAGGCTAGCTTCACAAACGACTTGGGTGCCGATTCATTAGACACCGTGGAATTGATCATGGAATTTGAAAAAGAGTTCGATATCAGTATTCCAGACGATCAGGCTGAAAAGATTCAAACTGTTGGTGAAGCAGTTCGTTACATCGAAGAAAACAAAAAGTAAGCCATGCAACTCCGGAGAGTTGTTGTAACTGGTATGGGTGCGTTAACGCCTATCGGAAATGATGTACAATCATTTTTCAATGGGTTGCGCTCAGGAACCAGCGGAGCGGGTTTAATTACTCACTTCGACACAGAAAAGTTCAAGGTTAAATTCGCTTGTGAGGTGAAAAACTTCGCGGCGGAGAATTTTTTCGATCGCAAAGAAGCGCGGAAAATGGATCCGTTCACGCAATTTGCCATGGTGGCCGCTGATGAAGCGATTCATCACAGCGGTTTATTACAACAATCTTACAACCCGGATCGTGTGGGTGTGATTTGGGGTGCCGGTATCGGTGGCCTAACCACATTCTTCGCAGAAATTGTAGACTATGCTAAGGGCGACGGAACCCCGCGTTTCTCGCCCTTTTTTATCCCTAAAATGATTGTTGATATCGCCCCAGGTTATATCAGCATCAAACACGGATTCCGCGGTCCAAATTTCTCTACCGTTTCAGCTTGTGCTTCCTCAACCCACGCCATGATTGACGCATTCAACTATATCCGTTTGGGTAAAGCAGATGTGATTGTTACAGGCGGTTCTGAGGCTTCAGTGAACGAACCCTCAGTGGGTGGTTTCAGTAACATGAAAGCATTGAGCGAACGAAACGATGATTTCCTAACAGCCAGCCGGCCTTTCGATAAGGACCGCGATGGTTTCGTAATGGGAGAAGGCGCCGCAGCCATGATTCTAGAAGATTATGAGCATGCGAAAGCCCGTGGTGCAAAAATTTATGCCGAAATTGTAGGTGGTGGAATGACCGCCGATGCCTATCACTTGACTGCCCCTCACCCAGAAGGATTGGGCGCGCGCAACGTGATGAAAGCCGCTTTGGAAGATGCTGAAATGACGCCTTCCGATATCGACTACATCAACGTGCACGGTACCAGTACCCCCTTGGGAGACATTGCAGAAAGTAAGGCTATCCTTTCAGTGTTCGGTGAAAATGCCTACAACCTCAATATCAGTAGTACCAAATCCATGACCGGCCACTTGCTCGGTGGTGCAGGTGCCATTGAATCGTTAGCTTGTATTTTGGCTGTGAGTGAAGACATTATTCCTCCAACCATCAACCACTTTACCGATGATCCGGAATTTGACCCCAACCTCAATTTTACCTTCAATGTGGCACAAAAACGTACCGTGAGAGCGGCTTTGAGCAACACATTTGGTTTCGGTGGTCATAACGCTTCCGTGATTTTCAAAAAATTCGAAGGTTAATTCCCTCAACATTGGTAGGTTTATTATCCAGATTCAGGGGTTCAAATGAACTCGCAAGTCAGGTCTATCGCGTCACAGGTGTAAAACCAGGCAAACTCAGAATTTATCAAGAAGCTTTAAGGCACAGTTCAATGTCGGACCACAACGACACTGAACAAATTCGCAACAACGAGAGATTGGAGTTCTTGGGCGATGCCGTATTGGATGCGGTGGTTGCTGAGTTGCTTTTCAAACAATTTCCCAATAAAAACGAAGGTTTCCTTACCGAAATGCGCACCCGCATTGTAAACCGCGAGCAATTGGCCTACCTGGCGAGCAAGTTGGGTTTGGTGGAAATCATGGATATCAAACGCGATCTACATCAGAATCGCATCGCCCTGAAAACCATCGGCGGAAACGCTTTGGAAGCATTGATTGGTGCGATTTACCTCGACAAAGGATTTAAAACTTCCCGTGATTTTGTGGTGAATCGATTGGTGGGGCAATACCTCGACATTGAGAAATTGATGACTACCGCGGTTTCACACAAAGCCTTGGTGATGAAATGGGCCCAACAACAAAAAAAGGTCTTGCGTTTTCAACACGATGTTACGCCAGATCGAAAGATTGAATTACACGTTGTAACCCTGTTCATCGACGAAGAAGCTTGGTTTACGGAAGAAAATCACAGCCGCAAAAAAGCCGAAGAATTGTGCTGTGAAAAAGCGGTCAGGAAATTAAACCTTACGGTTTAAAGCACGTCTAAGCGTCCGAATCAACCCCGTCTTTGGGAATCAAAACAACCTGTTCTGTGGATTTTGCAAACCCACACCAGTAGCAATCCGCTTTTCCGCAACCATTCATGAATTCCATGCTTTCCAATCTGCGGTTGGCTTCAATGATCCATTTTCTGATGATTTGGTTGGATTCTTCATTGAAGGCCAATTTAATCAATGGAAATTCGCCGTTTTCGTCTTTTTCCACGCAATCGATGATGGCCATGTTGCAATCCCAGCTTTTGCCAGCTTGGTTGTTGGTCATCAACTGATAAACCCCCAATTGAAACCAATAGGGATTGGGCACATTGTCTGCCGTTCGGGCGCTTGGGGCGGTGGATTTTTTCTTTGAATTGTCTGGCTTGCCGGTTTTGTAATCAATCACCGTAGCGCGGTTTCCATCAAAAACAATTTTATCCAAATATCCAGTAATGGGCACATCTTCAATCACCGCACTGATGCTTTTTTCTGTGAGTACCAGCTGGTAAGCCCTGAATTCATTGGAACGCGCCTGATAATACAACGGGATCAAATCTTTGCCTTGTTGCATGCGGAGCTTGAATTGTTTTTCGTTGAACCCATGGCGTTGGCGGTACATTTCTTTCTCAAATTGAATCACAACCTCTGATTCACTCATCCATTTTTTGTCTTTGGTCCATGCATCCACCCAAAACTTCATCGCAGCGTGCATCGCCGTACCAAAAGCCGCGGCAGGAGATGGCGCATCAGGCACGCGAACAATCCGGGTGAAATAAAATTTGAGTCCGCACTCCAAAATACTGTATAGGGTAGAAGGGGAGAATTTGAAGTTCGCGGTTCGGCTTTTAACCCAATCCATTTTGTCTACGTTCAGCTTGGGTTTCGACATTCGGCCCAGCAACGCATTTTGGGTAAATAACAGCTGATCCGCAGGAATAGTCGTGGCAGAATCGGGTACTGTTAAGCCCAAATTGAAAAGAAAACTCGACGGTTTTGCATCGCTCACCTTGGTTGCTGTGATTTTCTTTAAGTTATAACTGATGTGGAGTGATTTTTTTGCCCTGGTGGCGGCCACGTAAAACAACCTTCTACGTTCTTCTATGTCTTCCTCCACCGAGGTGTCGTTGGAAAGTTTGATTTCTTTGCCCTGCAACAATTGCTTCATGCCAAATGGCAGTTTGGCGGTATCGTTGTCTTCCCACTCCGATTGGTTGGCGCGAATGATGAAAACGTGATCAAATTCCAAGCCTTTGCTAGAGTGTGCGGTGATCAATTGCACCCCTTCGGCATTGCCAATTCGCTTTTCCAATGGAACAGTCACATTGTTGTTGGTCATTTTTTTCACGATGGCCAAAAATTCATGGGGCTTCAGGAATGGATTTTTTTCGTTCATTCTGATCGCAAACTGCATGAACGTTTGTAAAACTTCCAATACCCATTCTTGTTCGTAGGACTTCAATGCGTATGCCAAATAGCCGCCTTTGCTATACAGCGATTGGATCAATTCAGGGACTGTGAGCCATGACGCCTCTTTGATCCATGTTTCGATATTCGTCCACAAATCCCGCAAGGCAACAGATGGGGATGCATTGAAAATATCGCCCTGCTCGGGTTGGTTGAGTTTTTCGTGTATGTGCTTCCGCCAAGAATAGGATTCACCGGATTTGTTGTGGTTGGATCGTTGTTGATAGATGTCTACCGACAGCTGATTCACCTCAAAGCTAGAAATGTTGTAGAGCGGACTTACCAGCAATTTGTATATCAGGTGTTCGCCGCTGTTGGCCAGTTCCAGTTCCAAGGAAATATATTCCAGCCAGGTGAGCAGGTGTTGGATAACGGTTTCGTTGAGAATGTCGGTGGGTCTGTGAATGACATAGGGGACATTCAATACATCAAACGCTTCAGACAGGGTAGCTGCATGTTTGTTCATGGGGTAAAGCACCGCAATTTCCTGGGGTGTTTCGCCGCTTTCAATGAGTTGTTTGATGGTTTC
>CANHGC010000061.1 GCA_947460045.1 Bacteroidota bacterium
CCCGCTGCTTCAAAATCGGCCTTCGCCACTTCAAATTGCAATTGGGCATTTTCCCATTCTTGATCGCTGATCACCTTTTGTTCGTACAGTTTTTTCTGACGTTTTTGGTTCAACACCGCTTGATCGTAAGACGATTTCGCCTTGATGAGCTGGGCCTCCGATCCCGCCAAAGCGGCCTTCGAATTGTCTAAATTGGCCTTGAGCTGCGACATCGCCGTTTCGTAAAGTTCCGGATTGATGCGCAACAACAGCTGTCCTTTGGTTACACTATCGCCCTCTTGCACCAACATATCGATGATTTCACCGCTCACATCGGCACTGATTTTCACTTCGCTTTCTGGCTGAATTTTGCCCGTTACACTCACTATCTCTGTAATGGTGCGGGATTCCACCTTGGCCGTTTCCACTTCCAAATCCTTCTTGCCGCCCTTCATTACAAATGCCACTACCACTATCGCCGCCAGTGCGATCAAAGAAATCCAAAGTATACGCTTTTTGTTCATGATGTTATTTGATTTGAATGTTGTTATAGGCATTGGGGTTGGGCGATAGATAAAATTCTAGCACCATTCTACGGAACGATCTCTCGTATTTGGCCGATATCAAATTTTGATAGGCCGACTGCTCATTGGCAAAAGCCACTTGATATTCAAAGAAAGCCGCTGCACCCGCATCCAACCGCTGTTTCAAATACGCGGCATTTTGCTTTTGCAGTTCGTAATTCTCCTTGTTCGCCACATACCTGCGCTCCGCATTTTGATAATTGTTGAACGCGGCCAACACTTCATTTTCAACCGTTTGTTCGATGCGATCCAAATTCAACTGCGCTCGGGTGAGGGCCAAATCGGCACTCTTTACCTGGGTTTGTCGCTGCTTCCCCGAATAAATGGGCACATTCAAACTCACACCCAACGATTGTCCAAAGTTGTCTCTCACCTGATCACCAAAGGCGATGGTAGACATCGAATAATCAAAATCGGGCGCTTCCACAATCGCGTTCGTCCCTTGAACCCGTCCGATGGGAGCAAATCCCGCCACAGTTACCCCATCCACGGTTTTGGCGTTGTCTGAATACACAGTATTCAAATTACCACCCAAACTCAATGTGGGCAACAATGCGCCTTTGGCCGATCTCAAACCATATTGGGCCGCGTACACGCGAAATTTCGCCGCACGATAATCCGGCCGCTTTTCCATGATGCTATCAACCAACTGCTGCGAGGTATAAGGGAAGGCACTTTCAATGCTACCCAACGATTCCACCGCAACCACAAAAGATTGTTCCTTGGGCCAGCGAATCAGCTGCTTCAGGTTTTGGAGTGATGTGGCTTTGGTGTTTTGTGCCGCCGTTAAAGACACCAAGTTGTTGGCGTGCTGCGCTTTCAATCCCAGCAATGCGCCCTGATTGCTCGCACCCGCATCGTACAGAATCTGACCTCTGTTCAACTGGGCTTGACTGGCCTCTACCGCGTTTTGTGCAGCCAATTCCGATTCGTTGGCTTGCAAATATTGCACGTACGCCGCCGATACTTGAAGTATCACAGACAGTTTAATCGATTCCAAATCTGCCTCCGACGCCATCCAATTTTGTTTGGCTTGCTTGTAGTTGTTGAGCGTTTGCCTCCCGCCAAATACGAGCACCGAACCTTGTAATTGAAAATTATTGGAACCAATGGTTGATTGAACAAACTGATTCGTGAACCGATCAATGGATCTTCCAGATTGATAAAACTGTCCGGCCGAACCACTCACATCTGGACCAAAATTCCGGAGCGATTGATTCATTGCCATCTCCGCCTGATCCTCATTGAGCATCGACAATTGAATCTCGATGTTTTGGTTTAATGCTTGGGCGATGCACTGCTCCAAAGTGACCGTCGTATTTTGAGCTTTTAAGGGCTTCAATCCCGATACAACAAGGAATCCCGCCACAATCCAATGGTTCATAAATACAAAGATACTGAATTCGAAGCGGCCCTGCGGGCCGCTTCGACCTACAACCTTCACAGAACGACAAAATGCGAACGATTTATGACACTGCAAAGATTGAAACCTTCCATACAGGCGCCACAACCTTCTGGCCGTTCATTTGTTTCATTTATCGATTCAAACAAAACCCATCGCCCAAAGGCAACAATCCTACCCTAATTTTGTCCATAGTTTTCAAACCATGAAATACATCAAATTCCTATTCTTACTGTTGAGCATCGCCGTAGTGAGCGAAGTAGTATCTTACACCAGTGGCGCGAGTCCAGCCTACACCGGTGCCATCTCAGAAGGCAATTGCACCAGCTGTCACTCATCGTACAGCTTGGTTACTTCCGGATCTCAATGGAATAGAATCAGAATGAGAAGCAACATCCCAAGCACAGGATATTTGCCCGATTCAACCTATACCATCACGTTGACTTATGCCGAATCGGGGATATCGAAATTTGGGTTCCAACTCACCGGCCTCGATACCACCAATGCTGCGGCAGGCACTTTCTCAACCAGCGATAGCAGAACCAGTACAAGCAACACTTCGGTGGGTGGAAAAACCCGCTATTACATCGGACAAACAACCACTGGATCTTCGCGCGTTGCCACCGATAGCACGGCATGGACATTCAAATGGAAAGCCCCATCGACCAACGTAGGTAAGGTGAAATTTTTCACCACGGTAAACGCAACCAACAACAACGGGAGCGACAATGGCGATTACATTTACAAAAAGGATTTCACAATAACCCCTTCTACTTTGTTGAGTGTGGCATCAGCCAAAATCGCAGACCCAGTGGCTTGCAGCAATGGCACCAAATTCAGCGGCAGTGCCACAAACAACCCCACCGCCTATTTGTGGGAGGAGAAAAACGCCACTGGCCCCAACACCACCCTGTCAACCCAACAAAACCCCACCATCGCACTGAGTGCAGGAAAACACACCATCCTCTTCACCGCCACAAACGCTTACGGAAAATCCAATACGGTTACATTGCTCACCACCTTCTTTAGTTCACCACCAAAAGCCAGCACCAATCCAAAAGGCACGAGTACCATTTGTAGCGGCGATTCACTCAAAGTAAGCGTTGCGGGTCTAAACACCACCTTGTACAAACAAAAGTGGATCCATAACAACAGCACCAAAACCACGATTTTCCTAAAAGATACCGGCTCTTACTTCAATTTGGCCACAAGCTTGGAAGGCTGCTCAACCCTCACAGACCCCATTAAGATTTTGGTCAACCCCAAACCCACTGCCAACGTGAGCCTGTTTCTATCGATGGCCTACTGCGTCAACAGCAAAGTGACCTGGAAAGCCAAATTGAACAAAGGCGATTCCATTTCCACCGTTGGTGCCACGGGGCCATATTCCGGCGACACCCTCATCACCACCATCGCGAAATTATCGAATCCCAAAGAACGCTTTTGGGTTAAAGGAAGCAACGGTTGTGTGAGTGTACCGCTCTCTTTGAGTTACAGCGTAGTAGATTCGTCCTTCGCGCCTCAACTGTCTGGCATCGATTCGCAATTAACGCAAGTGGTTTTCAAATGGAAATCACAACCCCTCGCCATCCAATACAGTTGCAGCAAGGATTCCGGAAAAACATGGACAAACAGCGGCAACAACGGCTTAGATACGCAATTTGCGGTTGCTACACCATCAGACAAATCACCCGTTTCGCTATGGGTTCGATATAGCATCAACAACGATTGCATGGTAAGTCCGATCGCCCGCTTCTCCGCCACCACCAAGTCGTGCACACCCATCGATTATACCGCCCAATGGAGCAGCAGTCCGCTCTGCGTGGGCAGCAAAGCAACTTTATCGCTCGGAAATTTGCCCAAGGCCTACAACGTTTGGGTGAACGGCACATCGCAACAGCAGCAATCACAGTTCCAGATTGATATCAATGCGTTAAACGGCAAGGTAGATTTGGCGGTACTGGATTCAGCGCAAGCGGTTTGTGGCACCACGAAAAAGAATCTTTCTTGGAGTGCAGAATCGATCAGGGCAAACCAATTAAAACACGATATCGATACCCTTACCCCCAAAATCATTTGTGGCGGCAGCATTTGGCTCACCCACGATTGCGATACCACATCGGTAAAAAAGGCCTGGATTGTGGTGAACGGAAAACAAGTTTTATCGCTCAACAACCCCAAATCGGGCATCAACAAAGTACTGGTAAAACAAGGCGATTCTGTGTGGCTGCAAGGAAACACCGGCAAAGGCTGTGTGGCGAATTCTGCCAAGGCGCGCATCCAAGTTAACCCCTTACCCAATGCCAATTTCACGGTGAGTAACCAAGGTGCATTGTACACCTTTACACCCATAGACACCACTGGCGATCACATGTGGTACATCCAATCCGCGCCCAGTTGGCTGAGTGCCGACATCAAACCCATACACAACCTCGCGCCGTATAGCAACCAAACCGTGCGCGTTTTCCACGAGTTGAACCACTGGGGCGATAGTTGTTTCTCTTTGACCTATCAAGACCTGGTCCTCGGCGAATTAAGCTCAGCCCAATTGATCGTAAGCAAATTCAACCTCTTCCCCAATCCCGTTTCTCAAGGACAGTGGATTCAAGTGCAATCAGATGTTATGTGGTCGCGCTGTGAAATCACCGACGCTTCGGGCAGACCGATGATGCATTTCAACCGGGCGATGATCACGGGCAATGGTTTTACGTTTGAAGGTGCCGCTGGATTGTATCGTTTGAGATTCTATCTGGGCGATGAGGTAGTAGGACAATCGTCGTTGCTTTGCGCAGAATAACCGTTCAATCAGAACCGCTGCCGCAGAAACGAACGCTGTAATTACATCTTTTCGCAATCGGGCTTTTTGTTGTCTTTTTGCTCACTCGCCTCTTTCCTGCGCTTGATGAACCAATCGTTTCGTGAACCTTTGAGCTGAGCGATGGTGAATCCGAAATAGATATCTGCATCTCTCACGTTTTTGGTATACAGGAAATTCAACACACTATTGCTTCCGATATAAAAGCAGCCAGCACGCAAAGCGAAACCGGCCCGCAAGCTGCGATAATCGTATTCGAGCAAAACAGGCACTGAAATTTCCCACTTTTCCTTTTCATAGCGGGGTGCTACCATGGCATAGCTTTGATAGCGCGCGTGTTTGGTGTAACGCCCCCTCAAACTTTGCACTACTTGGTAATTGATGAATACGTTTTTGCTATACTGATAATCAACACTTGCCACAAAACGCGTGGGTAAACCAATGATTTCAGTTCGCGTATTGGCCTGATAGCCAGACATGTTCTTAAAAATATTATTGATGGGCGTAAGCGTTAGCTCTGGCGCTGCACCCACAAATTGATCCCGAAAACCAGTGGCATCCCAGGTGGTGGATGTTGCGTTTACGATGTCGGTGGTACTGGCATTTTCGTATCGAATTGAACCCAAATCCAATATACTCGCCCCGATCTTGTACTTGTACAATTTGTGTTTTTTGAGATAATCACCATTTTGCTTGTAATCGGCTTTGTGATACACCCAAGCCCAGCCCAAATCCATGCCAGCACCGCTACCCTTGCCTTGATACAGGGCGTAGTGTATGTTGGTTTGATCAAACTGCAACACATTCTGCCGCACTTTGTGCACTTGCATTTCGTCCCATTTCATGTAAGCACCGCCCAATCCCCACACCTTTTTGATGGTGGCCCCGAACATCATTTTTTGCTTCCAGGGCAAATCCTGACTGAAAGAAAGATTGATACCAGAGGTGATATACGCATTGGCGCTGATGGTGCTGCGGTCGAGATTGTAATTGGCGTTTTTATCGAGAATGAAGTAGTTGAACGCGCGCTTGTTGTAGCTGAATTCACGGGTCATGGCGTAAGCCAGTGGTTCGTTGATGCCCACTCCGCGTGCCAAAGTCACCGCATCATTCACCCAACCAACGTGTAATTTTTTGTATTGAAACGTCACCGAAGGCAGGTATGCCATCGCCCCAACCCCAGCAAATTTTCGCTTGCGATTGAGGTCTTCGTACAAAAACGATGAATCAAATCGCGCATTGCCATTGACCGTTTTATACTCATCGGGCATGGTATTGAAAGGCACGTGATACGCAGAATATGGCAACTGCAAACTCATGTAATTGTTGTTCACGTTGGCCCACACACCCACAATGTTCACATGCCATTTATAGGGCGTATAGGCAGTGAGTGCAGGATTGAGTTTGGCGGCATGAACACCTGCATATTTCCCTACGGCGATGGGTGCAAAATGCTGAGATTTCAAAGGCAATTGCAAAATCACCAGCCCCGTGAGAATCATATTTTTTAGCCCGCCCATGAACATTTAACGCTCAAAGATAACAATATGTTGTGGAGGGATGGAATCGCTCCATAAATCCACGGATTTAAAAACTAAATGGCTGATGGATGGTTTTACCTTGTGATGAATAAAATTATGCGTTATACTTTCATTGCAACTTTTGCATTCCTGAGCACCGTGTTCAGCCCCATTTCATTGATGGCTCAATCGGGCAAAGGCCTGGGATTCCCCTGCTACAACAACCAATTCAAGTTGGAACTCACAACCACAAAAAAGAGCATCACTACTTGCAACGACACCGTTCAGTTGAGCGTGAGCTCCACGCGCAATCCCCAGGTTTATTGGACGGATGGATACTACGGCAGTTCACGTGTGGTGAGCAGCAACGGCGTTTTCCAAGCCTATGCATATGATAGCGCATTCAATTGTGTTGACACCACTGCCAGCGTGGCTGTTACTGTAAACGACGCCTATGTCAATATTTACAGCGGTGCTGGAACCAACCCCACAAAATTGTGCGAAGGAAATTACGTAACCCTTTACGCCTACTCTACCGCTCCCGTAAAATGGAACACAGGCGATTCAACCAATACAATCCTTGTTACCAAAGGCGGAAAATACAGAGCCATTTCAACTTCCATAAATGGTTGTTCTGATACCTCCGAATTCCTGGAGGTAATCGTCAATAAAGTAAAATCGTTGACCATCAAAGCCAATTCTGATACCATCATTTGCTTGGGCGATACAGTTGAATTGGAACTCACAACCAAATACGGATACAATAGCATGTACTGGAATCCCTACTACAACACATCGCGCATTGTGAAAATTGTGGCCCCGGGCACGATCAATGTCTTCGCATTGGATTCTGCAACAAGTTGTGGCATCAAATCAAACAGCATTCAAGTGAAAGTACTGACTCCCAGCGTAGAGCCTTTGTGCATGGTCACCGTTGATAGCGCAACCGGCAAAAACAAACTCATTTGGAAAGTAACGCCCAATCAGCGAACGGCCTACTACAACATTTACCGCGAATCAAATTTTGCCGGTGAATTCGATCTCATTGGCGACGCCGACCTGACCAATGCTGGCACTTTCCTCGATACCCAAGTGAACCCAAAGCAACGTCCTTTCACCTATTACATCGATGCGATAGACTCTTGCAACAACAAAGCAGAGTATTCCAAGTATTACGCACACACCACCTTGCACTTAACCGCCAACTTGGGCGTGAATGGTGAGAACAATTTGAATTGGTCTGATTACGTGGGCATTTATCCACTCAACACATACATCATTTATCGCAGCAACAACTCTGGCAAGTTTACCGCCATTGCGTCGGTGGCTGCTACCGTAAAATCGTTCAGCGACTTAACACCACCGAGTGGCAAAAATCGCTACTACATCGGCATCAAAGGCCAAACCGCTTGCGACACAACCGGCAACACCTTGAGTGTTAACTCAAACATGGTGGCGTTGGGCTTGTTGAGCACCCAGGATATCAAAAAACAAGGCATCAGCATTTCGCCAAACCCTTGCTCCGACTTCTTGGAAATCCAGTTGGGTGCGATCCGAAACACCACCTTAACCATTTACAATGCTCAAGGATCTGTTGTTCGACAAATCCAAGCGTCGGGCGAATCACAACCCAGAATTCAGGTATCTGAATTGCCCGCGGGTGTGTATTGGATCAACGATGCGATGGGCCGCAGCAGCAAGTTCATCAAAGAATAACTTTCTAGCCCCGTGAGTGGGCCGTGA
>CANHGC010000062.1 GCA_947460045.1 Bacteroidota bacterium
GGCGCAGTTTTGAATTTCACCGTCACCCGGTGGATTGGGAAATACATCCCTATAATTCAAAGAACGAACAACACTTTCCTCGGTCGAGCGGGACACCAGCACCTCCCCACTTTTATCCGCCGAAGCCGCAATCAATGCATTGAAAACCGCCACCTGACCTTCAAACTTCGCGATAGACCCATACACCCAAGGTTTATTCGCCGCAGCACAAGCATCGTTGATCAAATAACGAGCTGCAAAATTATCAGTACAATCCACCACGATATCCGCCAAAGCCAACAATTCAGTTGCGTTTTCCGCAGACAACATTTCCGTATGTATCGACACCTCTATTTGGGCATTTTGTCTTTGTACAAAGCCCCTCGCCACCTCAACTTTAAATTCTCCAACATCCTTTTGCGTATACAAAATTTGTCGCTGTAGATTACTTAACGACACCCGATCAGCATCCACCAAAACCAGATGCCCAACACCCGCCGCAGCGAGATATTGAACCACGGGGCACCCCAATCCACCGAGGCCAACAACCATCACACGGGCTTTACGCAAAGCGCGCTGCCCACTCAAACCCACCTCACGCAACATCAACTGTCGTTGGTATCTATCCAAAAAATCGGGCTCCATTTCCATCGTAAAATCTATATTTCGGGTTATTCAATTGGCGCTAACTTCTGATTTTATCAACTGTGATAATTCAAATGTACGGCTATAAAATTCATAAAAAATTCATTGTAAATCCATCGCAAATCCCATCCATCACCCCCCTGAAAAGGGTGGCATCAACGCAATTTTTACCCCAGAAAGGACTTCAAAATCATCACCCACAAATCGCTCATTCACCGCCATTCGGAACGTTTTCCCCTCCAAAGCAGGATATCGCGCCAATAAAAGCAACTTCAATTCAGCCACGGTCAATGCCTGCTGAGGAATTTCCAATTCAAACACTTCAGACCCTGTAATATCGGTTAGGGCGCCGTAACTCATCAATTGAATCTGCATCATGGCAAAAGTAATTTGATTGCCGCAATCAACAATACAACGCACAAAATGTACTTCATCACGGTTTGATTGAATTTCTTGGCGCCGTACCACGACCCAAAAAGACCGCCCAACAAAACCGGCAAAATCAAGACAGAGAGGATGGCCACCACCGCAAACCAAGGATCACCAAAAGCACATCGTCCAGCCATCTCTGCATCCGCCTCACCGCCCGTCTTTTGAGAATCCATAATCCAAGGCGTATGCTGCTGCACAAACCCCAGCAATCCCGCTGCCGAATTCACAAAAATAAAGGCCGCACTGATCGCCGCCGTTTGCTTTTGCTGGGTCCAACGAATCATCAATAACACCGGCGACAGCAAAATCCCTCCGCCAATGCCCAACAAACCAGAAACATAGCCAATGACCGCGCCCATAAACGCCGCAATGCCTGTTTGTCGATTCCACAGTTTGCCGCCCCCATTGTTTGAAACATCCCCATCATTGCTCGATGTGCCTTGTCCCACGCCAGAATCAAGAGGCCACAACATCATCGCCACAGAAACCAATAAAAAAACACCCAATCCACGCTGATACCATAGATCCTTCAGGGGTGTTAACCCGCCCCAATAAGCCATCGGCACGGAAAACAAAGCAATGGGCAAAAACAATCGCCACAAAAAATGACCTTGACGATAAAATTGAATAAACGCCATCCCACTCACCAACAGATTCAACACCAACGCGATGGGCTTCATGTATTCCGGGGCTATATCATGGAGCGACAGCAAAGCCAAATAACCGCTCGCGCCCCCATGTCCAACCGCCGAGTATAAAAATGCTACAACAAAAAACAACCCCACCCAAGTGAGTCCACCCAATCCTAACATTGGTTTCGAAGATAATGAATTTGATTTTATCCGATGGGGTAAACCGTAACCCAATCCCCCTTTTCAACCGTTGTGGTCTCCGCAGGAATTTCAATGATGGCATTGGAAACCGCGAACGAACTTAAGCGAAAAGATTCCTGTGCGCCCATCACAAAAACCGCAATCGGCGCGCGCTCATCCTTCGGCAGTTGCAAATCCGCTTTCAAAAAATGGGTCAGTCCGATGGGCTTAGTATACCCCGATTGGATCTGGGCACGACAAGCCACTGGAGCCACCGGAGTACCTGTGAGTTGTTCAAGTGCCACCGTTACGTACTGATAGAAACAAGTCAACACCGATGCAGGATTGCCAGGGAGTCCAAAAACAACCGTTTGACTCGTTGTACCCACTTCCGATTTTGCATCAGCAACACCACCCTTCATCCCAAAAAACAGGGGCTTTCCCGGCTTTTGTTTGATTTTATGAAAGATGGCTTCCACCCCTGCGGCAGCGGCGGCTTTGGGCACAAAATCATAATCCCCAACACTCACGCCACCCGTTAACAAAACCATATCAGCAACGGATAACGCCGCCGCCAATGTTTTGGTCAGCGATGCCAAATCATCCTTTGCATAGTGAATTTCCACTTGCGAAAATCGCAACCACTGCAACGCCGATTGCAATAACTGCGAATTCGACTCATATACTTGTCCGAACGACAATGCCTCGCCGGGAGTTTGCAATTCATCGCCCGTTACAATCAACGCAATCCGCGGCCTTGGAATTACCAAAACATGCGTCAGTCCCAAACTCGCCAAAAAACCAATGGCCGCCGGGGTAATCACCGTACCTAACTGCATCGCCAAGGCCCCTTCGGCAATTTCGCTACCCACCAATCGCACATTTCTACCTTGCACCAAAGCTGCATCTTCCACATAGAGCCATCCGCCCTCCACCTTTACCTTTTCCTGCATCACCACCGTATCGAACCCTTCAGGCACTGGCGCACCCGTAAAAATACGCACCGCCTGATTTGAGGACCGCCTTGGACCCGATTCAGAAGCCCCCGCCGCTACCTCTCCCGCAATTTCCAAAGGCCCAAACGCCTTGTATCCATCCCATGAAAAAGCATAGCCATCCATCGCACTTTGCGCAAAACCCGGCATGCTCAACGGCGAAATCACATCCTGAGCCAAACAACAACCCAAGGCATCGCCCAGTAACACATTTACGGGCTTCAACCGACCAACATAGGATCGTATCAACGATTTGGCCTCAGCCACAGAAATCATGGTTTGCGTCATTCCGCTGCAATTTACACCCTATCCGCCAATGGTTATCATACTCCGATTCACAATGCTCGCCGCATCAATGTTCTCCAAATCCCCCGCAAACTGTCCGCCCAAGGCCATCGCCTTCTGACCAATGTTCTCCTCAATCAGGGGCAACAAGGGCTCTCCCTTCCGCAAAGCGCCCAACAAATCGGTTTCTCCTTTGCTAAAAAGACAATTTTTCATTTTCCCATCAGCCGTAAGGCGCATCCGATTGCAATCGCCACAAAAAGGCGCACTCATTGTACTAATCACCGCAAACGTCCCCTTTCCGCCAATCACCCGATATTGCTTCACCGTTTCATGGGCTTTGCGCGGCAGCGGCTCAATCCCAGCACCATACGCATTGCGAACTAAATCCAACATCTGTTGCCAGGTTACCACCTTTTCCTGCTCCCAACGATTTCCTTCAAACGGCATAAACTCAATGAATCGAACATCCACCGGTTCAGCTGCACTCCATGTTACAAAATCCAAAATCTCCGCCTCGTTCACGCCTTTCATCACCACCGCATTCACCTTTACAGCAAATCCCTTTTTCAGCAACAAGTCGATATTTTCCTTCACCCGATCAAACAAATCGCGCTTGGTCAAAAACAAAAACGTATCCCGGTTGAGCGTATCCAAACTCACGTTGATTTTCCGCACACCCGCCTCCCACATCAAATCGGCATACACATGAATCTGGGTGGCGTTGGTGGTCATTGTGAGTTCCACGCCCAAGCCACTCAATTGTTGTATAATTTCTCCGGCATCCTTTCTCACCAAGGGCTCACCGCCAGTTAACCGAATTTTCTTTACCCCCGCATCCACAAAAGCCTTGGCAATCGCCACCACCTCGTTCACCTGCATCAACCGACTGGCCGGCGTGAAATCGTAGTCCTCCTCGGGCATGCAATACGAACATCGCAAATTGCAATTATCCGTTAGCGAAATTCGCAAATAATCGTGTACCCGATGGAATGTGTCTATCAACATCGCCTATACCGCCCCCAACAAAAAAGCCCGCATCAGTTTGATTTGGCCAAACTATCTCGCTGCGCCGCCTTTTTCATCACATATTCCATTTGCGCCTCTGGCGTTGTTAAACCCAAACTGATCATATCAATCATCATCACCGCCTGTTTACCCACCTCTTCATTGGCGAATTCCTTGGCCAAACGCTGATAGTATTTCAACGCCTTGTCCATCACCCCGCCTTGCTCGTAGTAATGGGCCGCAACCACCAACATTTCCATCAAAGGCTTACCTGATGGTTTGAACTGTTCGATGTAATACTCGCTGTATTCCGCCGCCTTGAAATTCATACCCTGTCGCTCCACCAACTTGGTGCACACATACACAAAATCACTACTATGCTTGTATTCAGGATGCGCTTTGGCAAAAGTCATCAACGCAACGTGCGCCGAATCAGGAATTTTTTCCCACTGAACCTTGGGCACAATCATCGCCTGGTAATCTTTCACCTTTTCCAAATCCCGATCAATTTTAGAAGTACATCCCACCACCAACAACATCGCCCAAATCAAGCCCTGAAATTTCATATTGCGAAAATAAGTCAATGATGTGAAAAACTCGGGCATTGCCATTACTTTCCATACACTAATATTGTATTTATGAGCGAAGTGGCAAGGTATACCGAAGACGAAATCAGAAGTCTAGACTGGAAAGAGCACATCCGCCTGCGCCCAGGGATGTACATTGGCAAATTGGGCGATGGCACCGCCGCCGACGATGGCATCTACGTGCTGGTGAAAGAAATCGTTGACAACTCCATCGACGAGCACGTCATGGGCAATGGAAAACGCATCGACATTACCATCGACGATAAACGCGTAACCATCCGAGATTGGGGACGTGGAATTCCACTTGGAAAGGTCATCGATTGTGTATCCAAAATCAACACAGGTGGTAAGTACGATTCCAAAGCCTTCCAAAAATCGGTGGGATTGAATGGTGTGGGTACCAAAGCCGTAAACGCACTGTCTAACTACTTCGTGGTGCAGAGTTTCCGCGATGGCAGAACCAAACGGGCCGAATTTGAAAGAGGTGAACTCATCGTAGACGCCCCCGAAACAGATTCAACTGAACCCAACGGCACCATGATGGTGTTTGAACCCGATGCCAGCATCTTCAAAAACTATCGCTTCATCAGTGAGTTTTTGAGAGAGCAAATCAAAAACTACACCTACCTCAACGCCGCCCTTACCATCAAATTCAATGGAGAAAGCTATGCCTCGCGCAGAGGTTTGCTCGATCTGTTGGAACACAAAGTTACACCCGAAGCCGCCCTCTACCCCGTTATCCATGTCAAAAACGATGACGTTGAGCTCGCCTTTACTCACACCGATTCATACGGTGAAGAATACTATTCCTTCGTAAACGGTCAATACACCACCCAAGGGGGTACCCACCTGGCCGCCTTCCGCGAAGCCTTCGTAAAAACCATCAGAGAGTTCTATAAAAAAGAATTCGATGCCACCGATATCCGCGCTTCCATCACCGCTGCCATTAGCATCAGGATCATGGAACCCGTGTTTGAGAGTCAAACCAAGACAAAATTGGGTAGCTCCGACATGGGACCAGATGGGCCGTCGATCAAAACGGCGATGTTGGACTTCGTGAAGAAAAATGTTGACGATTACCTGCACAAAAACCCCACCGCCGCCGAAGCACTGCTGAAAAAAATTCTGCAGAACGAACGCGAACGCAAAGACATGGCAGGGGTGCAGAAATTGGCCAAGGAAAGAGCCAAGCGCGCCAACCTACACAACAAAAAACTGAGAGATTGCAAAACCCACCTCACAGACCCCAAATCTGATGTGCGTTTCGAAACCACCCTATTCATCACAGAGGGTGATAGCGCCAGCGGATCCATCACAAAAAGCCGGAACCCCAACTTGCAGGCCGTGTTCAGCTTACGTGGTAAACCGTTGAATTGCTACGGACTAAAAAAGAAAATCGTTTACGAAAACGAAGAATTCAACCTACTTCAACATGCCCTAAACATTGAAGAAGGCCTCGAAAACCTCAGATACAACCGCATTGTTATCGCCACCGATGCCGACGTGGATGGCATGCACATTCGTTTGCTGTTGATGACGTTCTTCCTGCAATTCTTCCCAGACTTGGTGCGAAACGGACACCTTTACATCTTGGGCACCCCGCTATTCCGCGTGAGAAACAAAAAGGAAACCATCTATTGCTATTCCGACGAAGAGCGTAAAAATGCGATTTCTAAACTCGGACACAAACCAGAGATCACACGATTTAAGGGACTCGGTGAAATTTCTCCCGATGAATTTGCCGGATTCATTGGACCCGATATCCGCATCGAACCAGTGATCTTGAGCCAGGAATCGAACATCGAAAAATTGCTCAATTATTACATGGGCAAAAACACCCCAGAACGTCAAGAATTCATCATCGACAATTTGGTGGTAGAAAAAGACGACGAACCCGAAATCGTGAAGACCGTTTTGGATGAAGCCGAACTTCCAGCATAATCCGAGCGACCAAAAACCGCACATCACCGCAGAAACACCGCGCAGCAGTGGCGTTGGATTCGCAAATCGATGGATTGGCAAACAAGGTGAAGGATACCTTTGGCCGATATACTTATTTGTTGTGGTCTATCTCGGCCCCGAAAGATGGCTACACACCGATAGCGCCTATACCCTTTTTAGAATTTTAAATCACCAAAGTCTGTTTTACGACCGCATCGCTTGTGAGCTTTTGGTTTGGCCAGGTCAGCTCCTTTCGCATTTGGGCGCACCACTAAATTGGGTGATGCAAAGCATCAACATCATCCTACCATTAATGGCTTGGGCCGGGTGGATTTTCTTTAAAAACAGTCCCTTGCGATGGTTGTATTTTTTGGTAATCTTTTGCGGCGGCAGCGAAGCATTTTTCATTGGCTACAGCGAAATCGGGCTCAGCACGCTGGCCTTCATTACCGCCATTCAATGGATGGTTTTGGGCCCGAAACAACTACCCTTGTTGCTCTTTTTCTCGATAACCATAACTTGGCTATCACATCCCGCCGGCGTTTTGTATCTTCCAATTCTGGCTTTGTTTGGATGGCGAAAATTGGACTTAAAACAAACGCTATCACTTGCGATTGCTTTCATTTGTTTATTCATCGCCAAGCAACTCATCGCCCCGAGCAATCCTTACGATGCGCAGCTCTATAGCACACTCACCAACGTACAAAATTTCTCGCAATTTGCGAACCTATTTAGCGTAAACTACCTCCTTCACGCCCCTTGGTTCTTCATTCCTGCAGCAACGGCCATCGTTTGTTTTATCGTTGGATTGCTCAAACCATGGCGCATCCCCACAGCCATTTACTTTGCGATTTTCTTGATCGATATCCTCGCCTCCGTTTTGATTTACTCGCAGGGCGATGCACACATCAACATGGAGAAATTCTTCTACCCCGTTGCTGTCATCGGCATGCTATCGATTGGCCTTTATCAGTGGAACTCGTATAAATCGGCCTTCGCACCAACGAATCAAATCAACCAACAACCGAGTCATGAAAACGGCGTTCAAACCGAAACGCAAACCCCCATTCTAACTCAAACCCGAACCCAGCAACTCATCAGCATTCCCTTGTGGTTTTTGGCCTTTTCGATGATGCTTGGCATACAGAAATATCTGCCAAACTACGCCGATGAAGCTCAAGCGATATATATATATATATATATATATATATATATA
>CANHGC010000063.1 GCA_947460045.1 Bacteroidota bacterium
AGCTGATGATCGCGATGCAGAGGCTGCCGAAAGCAGTAAAATCATGGGATTGGCCGTGCGAGAAAACCTCAATCTGGGCGATGGATTTTTTGAAATCAACGAGTCCGCCCTGCTTGCCGTTGTGACCCAAATTAGAAAGTACAAACCCAGCATCGTGCTGGCAAATGCGATGAGTGATCGACATCCCGACCACGGAAGGGCTGCAGAACTGGTCTCAAGGGCTTGCTTTTTGGCTGGTTTACCGAAAATCATCACAGCATCCTACGAAGCCCATCGCCCGAAAGCCGTATACCATTATATCCAAGATCGCTTCATGAAACCGGATGTAATAGTTGATATCAGCGATGTTTTTGAACAGAAAATGCAAACCATTTTGGCTTTCAAAACCCAATTCTACAACCCCAACAGCACCGAGCCCGCAACCCCCATCAGCAGCAAAGAATTCATGGAATTCCTGAGTGCAAGGGCCTTGGAATATGGCAGAACCATCGGCACCAAATACGGGGAAGGTTTTACCACAGAAAGAACTTTGGGCACAAACACCCTCATCCCTTTGTTATAAATTCGCATCATGTCACGGTTCCTGCTAAGAAAATCCCCCATTTATACCCTGTGTTTATTCATTGCGCTGGGTGCAAATGCCGTTTTTTCTCAGGTGAAAATCGCAGACATTATCGCCAATAAACCCTACGTAATCAGTTTACACCCCACCGATACAGGTAGGTTTGTGCTGTATTTGCCCATGCCGTTTGCCAGTTCTCAGTTCAAACCTGAGGTGTTCAAACTCAAATTGCCACCGGCCACCGAAGTCCATGCGATTCATTTGGTTTACACCCGGTACAAGCAAGTTGATACCTTCAATCAACCCAAGCTCAACCTTCGCAGACTGAACAATTTAAAGACCATTTGGCCCGATTTATACAAACAACCGGATATCCAATGGCGGGTATTTGAACAAAAATCACCCAAGACCTTGGAAGCCGCAGAAGGTTGCTATCACGGCTTTGTGGTTTACCTCAAAAGCAGGCCGCCCAAAGCAGAAACAGAGCGTGAGATTGCCAAGATTGATCGCATCATTGATAGTTACAAAGACACCCAAATCTGGATTCCCGAAAAGGTGAGTTACCGCATCCGCAAGCGCGAAGTGGAAACAGGTTATTATTTGCCACACAGCAAAGACAAAAAGAAACAGCACATCAAATACACCTCGGCTGGATTGTGGTTCCGCAAAAAAGAAACCCGCATTGTGCGAGATTCAATCCCCCTCAAACGCGTCCCCGGCCATTTCGAGCGAACCGGCTTTTTTGATACTTTCGGATTGCGCAATACCGATGAATTCAAAATCCTCACCCGCAAAAATTGGGGCGGAAAATACGCGGTTTTGGTGGATGTTACCGGCAGTATGACCCCTTACACCGCCCAAGTGATGCTCTGGATGAAACATTCCAAAACATGCCTGGAAAACGGGCGCGTGGTCTTCTTCAACGACGGCAACGAAACCCCAGACATGCTCAAGCGCATCGGCTTCAGCGGAGGCTTGCATTTTGCCGAATCACACACGTTCGATACCGTTTACAAAACCATGCAAACTGCCATGCGAAGGGGCGATGGCGGCGATATTCCAGAGAACAACCTAGAAGCGCTGATAGCCACTCAAAAACGCTGGCCGCAACTCGATAGCTTTATCATGATCGCCGATAACAATGCGGCCATCAAAGACATATCGCTCATCAAACAAGTCACCAAGCCCGTGAACATCATCCTCTGCGGTGTTTCAGACAAAATCCATCCCCACTACGTAGAACTCGCAGCCAAAACCAACGGCCGGATTTATACCCTAGAAGCAGAAATTACAGACCTCAATAAACTCAAACTCGGCGGCAGAATCGACATCGGAAAATCGGTGTACGAATACCGCAAAGAGGGCTTGGTCAAAGTGTTTGATTATTAAACTATATCATGTCATCCCCACAACCCATCGAAACAGATATCATCATCATCGGCGCAGGTCCAGTAGGATTGTTCACCATTTTTGAAGCCGGCTTGCTCAAACTCCGCTGTCATTTGATTGATGCTTTGGCGCAACCAGGCGGACAGCTTACAGAGATTTACCCCAAAAAGCCCATCTACGACATTCCTGGGTTCCCAGATATTTTGGCTGGCGATTTGATCGACAATTTGATGAAGCAAGCCGAACCCTTCAAACCGGGATTCACCCTGGGAGAACGCGCCGATACCATCGAGGCCATGGATGACAACAAATTCAAAGTCACCACAGACTTGGGCACAGTGCACATCGCCCCAAACATCGCAATCGCAGGTGGATTAGGTTGCTTTGAACCACGCAAACCGCCCATCGAAAACTTGGCGAACTTTGAAAATTGTGGCGTGGACTACATCATCAAAGACCCCGAAAAATTCAGAAACAAACGCGTTGTGATCGCTGGCGGTGGAGATTCAGCGCTCGACTGGACCATTTTCTTAAAAGACGTAGCTTCCGAAGTCACAATCATTCACCGCAGAACACAGTTTCGCGGACACCCAGATTCGGTTCAAAAGGTCATGGACATGGATGCACAAAAAGACATTCAACTCATTGTGAACAGCGAAGTGGTGCAACTCAAGGGCGATGCAGAATCCAATCATTTGAGCGCCGTGGGAATCGCCACCGATGGTATAGAAGAGCTGAATTGGGTTGAGTGCGATTACTTCCTGCCGTTGTTTGGCCTATCGCCCAAATTGGGCCCGATCGCCGACTGGGGTTTGAATATCGACAAAGCCGCCATCGAGGTCAACACTTTCGACTACAGCACCAACGTCCCCGGGATCTATGCCATTGGCGACATCAACACCTACCCGGGCAAGCTCAAACTCATTTTGTGTGGATTTCACGAGGCCACCCTCATGGTACAGAGTGCGTTCAAGCGCATTTATCCCAATAAAAACAACGTTTTGAAGTATACAACCGTTAACGGCGTACAAGGATTCTGATGATAACCCTGTTTTTATTTTACCGCGTTATCAAATGGATTTTCCGATTGTTGATGGCTTTCATCGCGATATCCCTGCTTTGGGTGGTCGCTTACCGATTCATCAATCCGCCCACAACGGCACTCATGAGCAGCAGAAGCAGTCTGTACGATATCGATTGCAACCAATCTTGGGTTGATTACCAGAGCATCGGCAACAACATCAAAATGGCGGTCATTTGCGGCGAAGACCAACGCTTTAAGGAGCACCATGGATTTGATTTTAAGGCGATTCAAAAAGCCATTCAACACAACATGAGCGGTGGAAAAGTGCGTGGGGCCAGCACCATTTCTCAACAAACCGCCAAAAATGTATTTCTTTGGGAGGGTCGATCCTGGGTGCGCAAAGGCCTCGAAGTATGGTTCACCGCATTGATAGAACTCGTTTGGGGAAAAGAACGCATTTTGGAAGTCTACCTCAACATCATCGAATTTGGTCCCAGCGAAGAACTGTTGTTGAAGGCCCAAACCTTGAGAGCAGAAGGCAGCGAATCTGAGAAAGCGAAAATCGCCCCTGTTTTTGGCATTGAAGCCGCTTCTCAATTTTACTTCAACACCCCTTGCAACAACCTCACCAAAACCCAAGCCGCAAAATTGGCAAGCATTCTACCCTGCCCTAGCAGCTGTGGCATGAACTCTGCCTTTGCCTACAAACACAGACTTTTCATCCTCCGATGTATGAGAAAATGGGGCAAGAAACTGATGCTGTAAAGGGATTTAAGCCTTTTCGAAAATTGTCGTATTTTTGCTGCAAATCAATTTATGGCAACCACACAAGACGTATCAGTAGGAAACTTCCTTCGTTATAACGGCGAACTCGTTCTAGTCATCGAATGGCAACACCGCACACCCGGCAATTTGCGCGCTTTTTATCAAGGCAAAATGCGCCGCGTAAAAGACGGAAAATTGGCAGAAAACCGTTTCCGCAGCGGAGAATCTGTTGAAATCGTTCGTGTTGAAACCAAAGAATTGGCCTACCTGTACGAAGAAGGCGATGCTTTCATCTGTATGGACAATGAAACCTACGATCAAGTGCCCATCGCCAAGTTCATGTTCGGTGAAGGTGCCAAATTCATGAAAGAAGGCAACATCGTGATGGTGGCTTTCGAAGGTGAAACCCCAGTGTCTGCTGAAGCGCCTTCTCATGCCGTAGTAGAAATCACTTATTGCGAGCCCGGTATGAAAGGCGATACCGCCACCAACACCCTCAAACCCGCAACCACAGAAACTGGCGCAATCGTGATGGTTCCCCTTTTCGTAAATACTGGAGAAAAAATCAAAGTAGATACCCGCACCGGTAGCTATGTAGAACGCGTAAAATAAGAGACAGCAGAAACATGCAACCCCTGATGTCTGCCGAAGACGGTTTTTTGGCATTCCCAGAAGCCCATTTGGCCACCCTTGAAAATGCCAAAGTAGTGGTGCAACAAACCCCCTACGAATACTCTAGCTCTTACCTGATGGGATCCGATAAAGGTCCAGCCGCCATGGTAGAAGCCAGCCATTTTGTAGAATTTTACGACGAAGAAATCGACCGTGAAGCCTATAAGAATTTTGGCATCGCAACATTGCAACCCATTGATTTCACAGGAGCCATCGATGCCGATGCCGTAAAACTCATCGCCGACCAAACCCGCGAACTCCTCAACCTCAATAAATTTGTGGTTTCCTTGGGTTCGGAACATACTGTAACTTACGGATACATGCAGGCCTACGCCGAAAAGTATCCCAATATCAGCGTATTGCAGATCGATGCACACAGCGATTTGAGAGTGGCCTACCAAGACAACCCCTATTCGCATGCCAGTGTGATGCACCGCATTCACGATATGGGCTTGAATTTGGTACAAGTAGGTATCCGTGCCCAATGCAAAGAAGAAAGCCAACTCATCAAATCATCGAACAACATCCATACTTGGTATGCCCATGATTTGTGGGACAACGATGCTTGGATCGATGATTGTATCGACAAATTGGGCGATGTGGTTTATGTGACCATCGACGCAGACGGGTTTGATCCCTCTGTGGCACCCGCGGTAGGTACAGCAGAGCCCGGCGGACTCACTTGGATCCAAGGATGTAAGTTGCTTCGCAGAATCGCAGAAAGAAAACAAGTGGTGGGTTTCGACATTGTTGAAATCGCCCCGAGAGAAAACGATATCCTCACTGAATTTACCATGGCCAAGCTGTGTTATAAGTTCTTGGGATATTTGAACATCAACAACAGAATATGACAACGGCCCAAAGAATTTACCTCGACAATGCTGCCACCACGCCGATGGCCAACGAGGTAATCGAAGCGATGGTTCCCATGATGCGCGAGCACTACGGAAACCCCAGTTCAACCCATGCACACGGCAGAAAAGTTCGTGGTATCATCGAAGAAGCCCGCGGTACCGTTGCGAAATTGCTCAACTGTGCGCCCGGAGAAATTTTCTTCACTTCAGGGGGTACCGAAGCCGATAACCTCGCACTGCGTGGCTCGGTTGCCAAATTGGGCGTCCAAAATATCATCTCCTCGGCCATCGAACACCATGCCGTTTTACATACCGTAGAAGAACTCCACAAAATGCAAAACATCGGTCTTGACTTCGTTAAAATCGACGAAAAAGGCCATGTAGACATGCAACATTTGGGACAGTTACTTCAGCAAAAACCCCATGCCCTGGTAAGTCTGATGCACGCCAACAACGAAATTGGCAACATGATCGATATCCAAGCTGTGGGTGATATGGTACACAATGCCAATGGGTTTTTCCATTGCGATACCGTACAAACCATGGGTCATTTCCCCTTTGATTTGAGTCAAGGCCATATCGACTTTTTGGCGGGTGCTGGACACAAATTCAACGGTCCAAAGGGCTGTGGATTCATCTACATCAACAAAAAGAACAAAATTGTTCCGCAAATTACCGGCGGTGCCCAAGAGCGTGAAATGCGCGGCGGTACCGAAAATGTGATCGGCATTGTAGGACTGGCCAAAGCGCTGGAAATTGCGTATCGCGATATCGACGCCAAAAAACAGCACATCACCCAGCTAAAAACTGCCATGATGGATCTTTTGCGCCAACAAATTCCTGGTGTGAGCTTCAATGGGGATCCAGAAGGACGCAGTCTTTACACGGTATTGAGCGTTTCTTTGCCTCCCAACGAGATGAGCAGCATGTTGTTGTTCCAACTCGATTTGGCCGGTATTTCTTGCAGCGGCGGCAGCGCCTGTTCCAGTGGAGCCACCGGTGGAAGCCATGTAATCAATAGCATCAATCCTGGCACCGATCGCAGCACCATTCGCTTTAGCTTCGGCAAACACAACACCTTGGACGAAATCCAATACACGGTGAACCAACTCGCCAAGTGGTACGGAAACCCTTCATAACAGCCCTTTTCATCTTAGCACTCCTGTGCTTGAATGCCTGTGCCACACTCATCACTGGCAAAAAACAAGTCATTCTGGTACAGTCACAGCCCCAAGGCGCGCAAGTGTCCTTCCATCGTATTATGGCCCCCGAATTCATACCACAATTGGCTTCGGACACACAAGATTACGACGAATCAACGGCCCCAAAAGCCTATACAAATTCACAACTCGATTCTGGCCTTACTTGCATCACACCCTGCTACATCCGCGTGCCAAGATTGCAAAAAGACACCCTCGTGATGACAGTGCAAAAAACAGGTTATCAGTCCATTCAGCACAAATTTTACAAGAAATTTAACGAAGCCAGCCTGCTCAATTTTTTGCTGCCATGGAATTGGATGATCGACGCAAACAACGGCGCCATCATACGATATTCTCAACCCGATACCTTTCTTCTAGAAGAAGTCAAAAAAAGGCAGTAATTTTGTACCGCGAAACGATGCCTATCCTCTACCTCACCCGCAAAGAACACTTCAATGCCGCTCACCGGTTGTGGAACCCCAATTGGAGCGATGAGCGCAACTTGGAAACCTTTGGCAAATGCGCCAACCCCCACTTCCACGGGCACAATTTTGATTTGTACGTTTGTGTAAAAGGCCAGCCAAATCCAGATACAGGCTGCGTGATGGACCTCAAAATCCTCAAAGTGATCATCCGTGAAGAAGTCATTGACCACCTCGATCACCAAAATCTCAACCTCGATGTTCCCTGGTTGGCCGGCACCATGCCCAGCATCGAAACCGTGGTTGTAGCCATTTGGCAACGCCTGAGCCAAAAACTTCCCGATGGCGTTCAATTGCACAAAATCACCCTCTGGGAAACCCAAAACAACTTCGTAGAATACTACGGAGAATAACCATGAACCACTTCTTCCGTCGGTTAGAAAACACCGAAAATGCGTTGCGTTTGACAACCGTTTTGCTGTTGGTTCCGATGTTCTTTATCACAGACGGGCGCATCCTCTGCACCACCGATACCGGAGCCTATCTACAGACTGTAAGCAACCTTGAAACCCACGGACTATCGGTAGCCATCCCCATGGATCGATCGGTCTTCTTTGGCCTGTTTTTATGGGCTGGCAAATCCTATTTCGGTCTAGCACCTTTGCTCAACAGTATAGGCATTCAACTGCCCTCGTTGGCCTTGTTTCAGTTGATGTTCTTGCCGTTTTTACTGCTATTATTGGGCGCCTCCTACTGGTTAGAAGCACTATTCACCCAAAGAACAGCCATTGTTGCCGCCGCCGCTCTGGGTGTTGCCATGGTCTTCACACCCCTACCCTGGTTCCTTTTCCAGGCGATGCCCGATGTTTTCACACCCCTGCTCTTTCTCTATACGATGGTGTTCCTCCATACCAAATCAACATCGGGGAAAATCTTATCCGGAATCATCATAGTGATTTCCGCATTGATGCACC
>CANHGC010000064.1 GCA_947460045.1 Bacteroidota bacterium
CATCTTCAAACACGGTTAGCAATCGAGTATCGCTCAAGACTTGGGCCTTGAGGTGCAGGAACGACATCACCGCCAACTCGCTCTCCACGCCCCCCTGTCCTACCACCAACTCATTGGCCAACTCCGGATTTCCTGAAATCCCAAATTTTTGTATCGCGTCTTGCAACCAACCAAAGGCCTTGAATGCCAAGTAATCATTGACGATGGTGAGGTGGTATTGCTCAAACGTGCGTTCGATGGATTTTTCTAAGTGATTCCATAGCGATGCAGGGTTCCCGAGATGCCCTTGGAAGTCCTGAAACTGTTTGTAGGCCGTGGCAAAATCCTTGAAAAACCGCTTGTTACCTCGCTTGTAATTGATCACCAACCAACTCACAGAGAGGGCGGTTTTGATCTTCCCCATCAGCGGGAAATGGTAGGCATCGCTGGCAGAATCGGGCAATCCCACGGCGGTTTCCCAGGCCTGCATCGATCGTTTTGAATTGTAAACCAGTGCCATCATGCGGTACCAGTTATCGAGGCGATAATACACCCGACCATAAAAATGCTGAATCAAATGGGCAAACACCTGCTCATTGGCATCGAACTTTTCACTCGAAATCCAGAAGGCTTTGGCGCTTCTGCGAAACAGGTTGGTATAGGCCATCGAAGCAAAGGAATAGCTCAACGGCAGGGTTATGTTGGGATAGCTCTCAACGATGTTGGTATTGTCGAGCACCACCAAATCCTCGCGCTGAATGGTGGTAATCGGACGCATCTGCAGCAGGTACAGCAACCCATCTTCACCCCAAACAAACTCCACATCGGCGGGTTTTCCGAGCACCTTTTCTGCCAGCATCACTTGGTCGTATACAGCAAAAATCTCCGCATCTGTGAGCGCTGCAACGGCTTGTTTTTCAGTGGGCACATCCACCAAATGAATGCCATGCTCGGTGGAATATTCCATGGATTGGGCTTTTGACACCACACTGCGGGTGATGCTTCTCAACGCGCGATACACATGGTAACAATCAGCCGCCACTTGGTCCATCACAATCCCCTCGCCCATGCCATAACCGCAATTGATGACGGCATCGGCCATGTTGCCATTGGAATTCATCGAAAAAGCGATGCCCGAGCGTGTGGCAAACACCATTTTTTGTAGCACCATGGCGTATTCGATGTGCTGGATCGACACCCCCATTTGGAGGCGGTAGCTGAGTGCGCCAAAGCTCCACGCCGAAGCCAAACTGCGTTTGATGTTCTCAAACAACTGCGCGGGTGTGGTGTATAAATAGGTCTTATGCTGTCCGGCAAACGACGCATCCGAGGCATCTTCAGAAATGGCCGATGAACGAACAGAAATGCAAAAATCTTGTCCAAAAACATCGGTGGCACGTTGCATGAGCGCATCCAATAAAACGGCATCGGGCTCAAACTCCAACAACAGCGCTTCGACTTGGGTGCAAGTTTCCATGAGGCGCGACATGGTTTCGGGCGATGGGGCGGATGATAAATCCCCATCTTGGCTGGGCGATATGTGAAACCCTGAAAACGGAGCAAACAGGGCCTCCACTTGGGCTATCGCATCACCAAACAACAAGGAAACATCGTGCTTGGAAATCGCAATGAATGGCGGCACCCGAAAACCTTCTTCGGTCAAACGGTGCAAATGATGGGCTTTGCTACCCACATCCCCAACGGCCAGCGATGGGTTTTGAAACAAAGCAGACCGCACCTTACAAAATGTTGTATACGATGAGCGTGTTGAACAGCAAGTTCAAAAACGACGTAGTGGTGGCAAACAGCGAAACGTTGGTGAGGACGTTATTTTCCTTCGAAGGTTTAATGAGGAAGCGCAAATAAAAGAACAACACCACGGCGGCGATGCCATACACGATGTATTGGAACAGCGGACCGAACGCCAACAAGGTTCCCACGTGCAAATGCAAGGCACAAACGGTGAGCAAAAACAACATGGGGATGATGGTGGCGGGCTTTCGACCAATCACCATGGAGAAGGTTTCGTATTCAGTTTCCATGTCGGCCGAACGAATCTTCCGCGAAATTTCCCAAGCGGTGATGGGCATCGAAACGATCAACAACAAGATGAAATGAATGGTTTGGAACGACTCATATTCAGCGCCTGAGGCCAACGCGGTATGGATCAAAAAGAAGTTGATTACGTAAGGCAAGGGCTGGTGATCGAGCATCGTAAAGAAAATGTGCTCACGGTGAAACTTCTCGGCAAAAAACCACTTGAACGTTAACACGGTATAGGTCATCATGATGGCAAACACCGCCAATGTGGGCTGTCCCCAGATCAAATTCACCACAATCAACGTGAGAAAACTGGTGAGGCTAATGGCTTGGATATCGCGTTTGAGCACGAGTTTTTGGGCCGTAGCGCGGTGGGGAAACAGGTGTGCATCGAGTTCAAAATCCTTGAGATCATCGAACGTGCGCATCATCAGCATCACGAAAAAGGCCGACACCACCCCAGCGAAAGAGGTGCTATCGAACACCACTTGGGCGCCTGCCGCGTGAAGGGCATCGAGCATTTGTTGGGTAGTGCCTTCGCCCCAGCAAGCCGTTTTGGCCGCGATAAAGGCCGGAGAATTCAGGATTTGAATCACGATATTGACGCAGAAATACAGTGCCACCACGTAGGGGATGTAAATAAACACGGGGAACATTTCCTTGGAATAAATCCAGGCACGCTGCAGAAAATATTTGGGGGTATTCTCGTTTCTTAAGGGATTGTTGTTCATATTGTTCGGCAAGAAACAAAAAACCATCGAAAATTCAACCCCAAATTGATCGCGGTTTTGTAAAAGTTGTAATTTGCAGCATGAAGCAACTGTTTTCCTTGCGCAGAATCACGGCTGGCATCGTTTCAGCCATCGCCAACTACCCCTTGGTTATTTTCTTTGCGCTGGCGCTGGGCACGCAGAGTATAGGACTTGTTCACGCAGAGGAAAGCGATCTTTTCGATGAAGCACTGCCATGGATGTTGGCGCAAGGCATGGGCATCAGTTTGTTTTTCGCATTGCATACCGTTTCTCGTTACAGAAAGCTGTCGCGCGCCGTAACCGGGGGAATCCTCGCGTTGGGCATCGGGGTGCTTTACCTCATTGGTTACCATTTCGATTATATGATGTCGATGGCGCGTGAAGAAACAATGGTCTTGGAGGTCATTGGCTATGCCTTGGCATCGCACTTATTGGTTGCCTTCCTGCCATTCTTTCGCAAAAACACCTTGAACGGTTTCTGGCAGTACAACAAATCGTTGTTTCTGCGGGCATTTACCACGATTTTATATACGGGCGTTTTGTTTGCTGGGTTAAGCGGCGCCATTGCGGCTATCCAAGAATTGTTCGATGTTGAATTTACGGGCAAAATATTCGCTTATCTGTGGTTTGTGATGGCCTTCCCGGTGAGTGCGTTGATCTTTTGCGCGGGAGTCCCCCTGGCTGATGACATCGATGCGTTGGAGTCGTCCAGCGACCTTCCGTCCGGACTGCGGTTGTTTGTGCAGTTTGTGTTGTTGCCGCTGGTGGTGGTGTATTTGTGCATTTTGTATGCTTACATGGGCAAGATCATATTGTCATGGACGCTTCCACAAGGGTGGGTCACTATTTTGATCATGGCTTTCTCCGTGATTGGAATGTTGGCGATGTTGTTGGTGCACCCCTTTCAGCAGCTCACCGAACACGCTTGGATCAAAGTAATCACCAAAAACTACTACCGCTCGTTGCTGCCTTTGTTGGTGCTGCAATACGTGGCGATTTTCACGCGGATCAGCGATTACGGTTTCACTTCGGCGCGATGGGCGGTTGTGGCAATCACCGCTTGGCTGACCTTCATCACCGTGTACAAGGTGTTTTTCAAAGGCAAAAACATCATTTTGATTCCAAGTACATTGTTTATCGTAGCGATTTTGTTCTTGATCGGACCCCTATCGCACAAGAGCATCAGCGTTTGGAGTCAGACCGCCAAAATCAATCGCTTAGTAAAAACCTTAAACCTCATCGATGCGAAGGGAAAACTGAAGGTGTACAAGGCCAACGCAACCACAGATTCCTTGATGGGCGAAATATATTCGGCCACCCGGTATTTGAATCGCAACCACCAGTGTACCGGCTTGGAGCCTTACATCAACTTCCCCACCGAATCTGAAATCATCAAGGAGATGAAGTCAACTTTTGTAGGCGAAGTCGTCGCAGCAGCAACCGTTGAAGCTCCAGCACCCACGAAGGCATCAGCCCAGGAAACGCTTGAAGCACCGGCACCCACTACAGCGGCAGAGGCCGTTGCACAAAAACAGCAACAAGATTCTTTGGTGGCAGATACTACAACCTTCGCAACATCGCCCAGCAATGGAAGGAAATTCGATCGCTACGATCGCAGAACCGCCATCCGATCTTTACTGAGCGAACAATATGAGTCCTTTGGAATCAAAGAATTTGATAGCAACCGGAGTACTGACAACAATGCGGAAATATGGATAAAACCTGAACAGCCCCAGGTGTTGATTCCGTTGGGCGGTTGGACAAAATCGTATCCGATACAAGTTGCATATTTCTACAACGGAGAAACGATTACCGTGAGTGAATATCTCAACATGGTGAAAATCACCTTGGACGACGACAATCAAAACATTGTATTGATGATTGATGGTGAGTCTTTTAACATCAACCTGTCCGAGCTCCGTTCCCGCTACCTAAAAAATGAAGGTCTGTATGTTGAAATCCCAAACAAGGAACTCGTCATCCCTTTCGGTAAAGGCAAAACCGCCGGTGTGTTGGTTATTACAGAGATGCGTTGGGACAAGGACATCAAAAAAGCGAAATGGGAATTGCAAGATTTAAGCGGCACCCTCTATTTGAAATAGGCCTTTCAACTTTTCCACTTTTTGGAGAAAACTGCATCGCTGCAGTTTTTGATACCCATGGTTTGTTGTAATTTTATCGGTTCATGGGAAACATCAGAATCCTGCATACGGCCGACAACCACATCGGTTTAAAATTCAACAATTACGGCGGCACGGCGGCGCAATCTGCCTTGGTTCAGGAGCGATTTGATGCACTGAAAAATGTGGTGCAAGCAAGCAACGACAAGGATGCACACTTTTTGGTGGTGGCCGGTGATTTGTTTGATGACTTGAAGGTGACTCAGAAAGACATCAAAGCGGTGGTGGAGATTTTGAAAAAATCGAAAGCCGAAGTGTTGGTGCTTCCAGGAAACCACGATTATTATGATGGCAAAGAGAACAAACTGTGGAAAGCGTTTTCGGATTTTGCGGAAAACACCAACCTGAAATTGCTTCTCAACGCAACCCCATATGAAACCGAAGTGGACGGCACACCCGTTTGCTTCTACCCCGCCCCCTGCGGCTCAAAACACCATGAAGGCCATGTCATTGGCTGGGTGGGCGATGCGGCAAAAGCCCCAGAAACCATTCACATCGGATTGGCACACGGCAACGTGGAAGGCATGGGCGTAGACGACGCCGATCGCTATTTCAATATGAGCGAGGGCGATTTACGCGCTGCGGGCGTTGATTTTTGGCTGCTCGGACACATTCACGTACCCTATCCCCCAACCACAGCTGTTGGCAACCCTTTGTTTTTTATGCCCGCCACGCATACACCCGAAAGTGTGAAGCGAAAAATACCCGGATTTGCATGGTTCATCGAAGTGAATGAACAAAAACAGTTGCGATACGAACAAATCACCACGGGGAATTTGCGTTTTTCACGTCAGATTTTGTCGTTCGGTCGTACCTACACCCTATCCGATTTTCAACAGCAGGAATTGGGATGGAGAAATAAGCAATTGATCTTGGATTTAAAATTGAGCGGTAGTCTTTCTCAGGATGAATTGTCTGAACTACATACGCTGATCAAATCGCTATCAAACCATTATTTGCACGTTGACTGCGAAAACCAGGTGGGTGTTGCGGTTGACACGGCTTTCATCCAGAGCACTTTTGCCGAGGGCACATCGGCCTATCAGTGGTTGACAGCCATATCGGAAGAACCCGATTCCGACCTCGCCCTACAACTGGCCTTTTCCATCATTCAAAAACACCATTCGGCATGATCCTTCAGAAAATCGAATTATGTCCTTTCGCTGGATTTCAGCACCGTTTGGTTGAATTCAATCGCGGCCTCAATGTTGTTGAAGGTGAAAACGAAGCCGGAAAATCCACGTTGGTGAACGCCATCAAAGCCGTTTTGTTTGAGAATACCACACAGGGGAAACGCGCATTGACAGAGTTTTCAGATAAATACTTTCCCCGCGGCAAGAGCGACCACGCCAAAGTGATCCTCACATTTGCTTGCGATGGCAACACCTATACCCTTACCAAAATTTGGGGTGCCGGCAGTTCGGCGCATTTGATATCGAGCGATGGCAGTACTTGGAACGATGATCAATCGGTGCAAGTGCAGATGAACAAATTGCTCAAAGTAAATCGCGGCAGTTGGGAAACCATCTTGTTTGCTGACCAAAACACTTTGTTTGAAACCGCAGATCGCATCCAGAAAAATGCCGACAACATCGACCGCATCCCCACTTTAAAAAACATGGGCGGCGGTATTCCGGGCGATATCCCAGCGGATGACTTGTTGGCAGACCTAGAGGCATTGATCGATACCTACACCGGGCAGTGGGATTTTGGCGCAAACGGTCCGAAAGACAACCGAGGCATCCAAAACAAATGGTCGAAAAGTGTTGGCTTGATCATCAAGGCCTACTATGAAATGGAGGACACGCGACACAAGTACGAGCAGTTGAATTCGTATGAATTGGACATGGAAAGTGCATCGGCGGAATTCAAAACACGGTCGGCCGAAAAAATTGTGGTCCAGGCGGATTTGAAAAAATACAATGCTTTCAAAGAGGCCGTGAGTGAGCAAAACAGAATCAAACTGGCATTAACGGAGGCTAAAAATATGTTGGAACCCATGTTGGTTGCGATGCAGGAATGGAAATCAAAAGCAGACAACCAAATCGTCTTCGCTGAAACCCTTCACGAGTTAAGCAAATCCATGGATACGTTGTTGGCAGAGGGCAAATTGGCTGCGCGGCTCGATGAAACCCGGCAGTCGATGGCTCAATACGCGCGCATCCAAGGGCTTGATAGGCGCATTGCTGAAACCCAGCAAAACTTAACCAACAACGGGAGCATCAGCAAATCAGACATCGAACAGATAGAGAAACTCATGCAAGCCATCAACAAGTGTCAGGTATCGTTGGAAGCCCAAAAATTGCAGGCAACCATCAGCGCAACGCAAACTACCGAGCTACAGATTCAAGGTGGCATTGAGGCGGAAACCACCGTAACCGTTCAAGCTGGGGGCACGGAAATCGTTGAAGCGGCCGGACAGTTAACCTTCAAAGCAGATGGCTTTTCTGTGGTGGTGAAATCGTTGTTGGAACCCGTTGATGAGCTCATTGCCAAATTATCGAAAAACCAAGCAGAACTCACAGCGATTCTGGACCGATACAGCTTGCCATCAGTACAGGAATATGAGCGTAGGTTGTTGTTAAATCAAACCGAAAACAGACAGCTAGAGAACTTGAATCAACAGCGAAAGGAGGCCTTGGACTTGGCGAAAATGGACTTCGAGGCGTTGAAGACTTTGGCGATAGAGATTGAAGCGATCCCATCAACCACCCGGGAAGTGAATGTGGTGCGCGACCTATACAGAGAGGAAAAGGAAAAACACAAATCACTCACTGAAACCAAGGAAAAAGATGCGGTGTTGCTGAAAATTTGGACGAACAATTACGCAGACGCCACAAACTTGGCCATCATGGTGGGCGGAAAATCGTTGGAAGTGCAACAGCTTGAAAAACAGTTGAGTGCGCTATC
>CANHGC010000065.1 GCA_947460045.1 Bacteroidota bacterium
ATCGATAAATTGGGCGATATACGCATACAGCAACGCGGTTGATACCTCTGTTTTTTACGAATTTCAACGCGCTTCTGATTCGTTATTTGCAAACCCTACAACCGAAATTACCACCGATTATCCCAAGATGTTGGTGTTGAAGCCTGGGGTCAATTTTGTTCGTTATAGGGTTGTACATCGTAGTTTCACGACTTCATGGTCGAACGCGGTTAAATATACCACCACAACCGTGCTGCCAGCGCCCATTTTGTCGAGCCAAGGCAATGCGTTTAGAACGGCCCAAGCCAATTTGGGGCCCAACCTAACCGTAATTCAATGGCAAGCCGATACCACCACGAAGTTCAATTCATCGCGATTGATTTCTTGGGATTCAACCTACAAGCCTTTAAATGCCAATCGCTATTTTCCTTTCGTGAGCGATGATTTTGCCAAATTTCGCAATTGCTATCTCCGTTATCGCACAGGAAATGGAACCGATTGGATGTCGTGGAGTGCCCCTTCTGCCACAATTTATTGGCAGTTGCAAGGCAGTACAATGAATCAAAATTTTTCTTTATCCCAGCAGTTCGATTTCTTTCCGATGAATGGGGTAGTTGGTTATTATATCATGGCTGATGTGGATTCCACGTTTAAATCGCCCAAACTGTTTACCGTGAATCCATCAACCACTTCCATGAGTGTTGTGGTCAATGATATCCAAATGGATTTTGCTACGGTGTATTACAAAGTTTTTGCACGATCGGCCAAAGGACTCAGTACGCCCCGAACCTATAAGATTACCAATACCATTGTGCCTACCATTTGGGGGCCAGGTTCTGGTCAGAGTTTTGCGGAGTCAGTGCCCTATTCGATTGCGGGAAAGTCGGGTTCTGCGGATATGGAATTTCACGTGGCCAAAGATGCAGCCTTCTCTAAGTTGGATGGTGTTTTTGTGTCGGCGAATGGAGGGAATACAGGCAATCTGCCGGTTTCTGGTCCGGGCGATTACTACTTCCGAGTGCGATATATCAATTTTCGATCCAAAGGGACATGGTCTGTAACCGTGCCTTTTAAAATTACCAAAGTATCTGAAATGGCGCCCCCGCTGCTGAGAAGTCCTGCCAATGGCACAACCAACGTGGATTCCAAGAATTCTCAATTTGTGTGGAACCCCGTTCCGGGCGCAACGCAATATTTAATTTCTGTGTTTCAGACATCATCGGGAAAGTTGTTGTATCAGAACTTTACAGACACGACCTCCATTTGGGTGGCCAATTTGCCCGCGAATTTGGCATGCCAGTGGACCGTTTTGGCCATGGGCGATAAAATCTCCAAACAGTATAGTGCAACATGGAAATTTACCACCAATGCCATGGTTTCGAATGATCCAACGTTGCAACAAGGCGCGCAAAGCCGATGGCTGTTGTATCCTATTCCCGCCAGTCAAACGCTGTGGCTCGGCAATGTGAATGGGGAAGATTTGACATCGTTGCAAGTGATAGATGCTTTGGGTAAGGTCGTGTTCATTGGCAAATCGGCAGCGTTGCAAGACGCATCCAATGGTGCCAAAGGGTTGGACGTGTCTGGTTTGAAGCCAGGGGTGTACTTCTTGAAGTTGGGTGCAGAAACCCGGCAGTTTGTGGTGCTCCGTTAATTGGGTTGGTAGGTCATTTTGAAGTGGGGGATACCCGCCTCAAAAAAACGCTCCCCGTGGGCTTTGAAGCCGTATTTTTCATAAAAACCCATGGCGTGTTCTTGGGCATGGAGGTATAGGGTATGGCCAGAGTCTTCCAATTCTTTCAAACAATTCTGCAACAAAGCAGCGCCTATCCCAGCGGTTCGGTGCTCTTTTAAAACGGCAAATCGCTCCAATTTATAGCCGTAATCGGTTTTGCGGTATCGGCATGTGCCGGCCGGAAGTCCGTTGGAAATGGCCAAGAAATGTGAACTGATGGTTTCGTGTTCATCGTATTCCTCGTCGGGCGGACATTCCTGCTCAATCACAAAAACAATGCGTCGTATATCAAAAGCTTTTGCCATATCGGCGGGGTTTCCTATGGGGTGCACGTGTATCATCAGAAAAATGGTTAAATTTGCATCAAACTTAATACAAAAAACATCGCAATGGCTCAATCTCAAATTCAATCCTTGCTAGGTTCACAAGCAGAATTCTTGTTGGATCACAGCTGTAAAACCATCGACAAATCGATGATTCACGCTCCCGGTTATGATTTCGTTGATCGCATCTTCGCTCAATCTAACCGCAACCCACAAGTATTGAAAAGCTTGCAGCAATTGTATGGAAACGGTCGTTTGGCAAATTCTGGATACCTCAGCATTTTGCCAGTAGATCAAGGCATCGAACACAGTGCGGGTGCGTCTTTTGCTCCCAATCCCATGTACTTCGATTCTGAGAATATCATCAAATTGGCCATCGAAGGTGGTTGTAATGCCGTGGCTTCAACGTATGGCGTTTTGGCTATGCATGCCCGCAAATACGCTCACAGAATTCCTTTCATCGTGAAGATTAACCACAATGAATTTTTGTCGTACCCCAACAAGTTCGATCAAATCATGTTTGGTTCGGTGGATGATGCTTGGAACATGGGTGCAACGGCTGTGGGTGCTACGATTTATTTCGGTAGTCCTGAAAGCGGTCGCCAAATCATTGAAGTGGCACAAGCTTTTGAGCGCGCTCACGAATTGGGTATGGCTACCATTTTGTGGTGCTACACCCGTAACAACGGTTTCAAAGTGGATGGTGTTGATTATCACGCCAGTGCCGATTTGAGCGGTCAAGCCAATCACTTGGGTGTAACCATCCAAGCGGATATCATCAAACAGAAATTGCCAGTAAACAATGGCGGATACAATGCCACCAAGCATGGTAAAACGCATCCAAAAGTATACAGTGAATTGACCACAGATCACCCGATCGATTTAACTCGTTACCAATTGGCGAACTGCTACATGGGTAGAGCCGGTTTGATCAACTCTGGTGGAGAATCTAAAGGTCAGGGCGACATGGAAGAAGCGGTATTCACTGCGGTTGTAAACAAGCGCGCTGGTGGATCAGGATTGATCTTGGGTAGAAAGGCATTCCAAAAACCAATGAACGAAGGCATTCAATTGTTGAATACCGTTCAAGACGTTTATTTGGATAGCAGCATCACTTTGGCTTAATTTGCTTCCATGAATCTGGATTTCGAAGAAGAGGAAGAACTTTCAGGGGATGGTCCTAAATGGTACCACCGAACCTGGAGTGGAATCCTCACCAAAACCAAGGATAAAAAACCCACCCCGGATGGTCTTTGGGAGAAGTGTAAACGCTGTAAAGAAGTTGCACCTACCAAGGATTGGATCGTAAACCATTACGTTTGTGGGTCTTGTGGATACCACGAGCGAATTGGTTCGATGGAGTATTTCGATATCTTGTTCGATGACAATCAATTCACCGAGATCAATGCGAATTTGAGCAGTGGAGATCCATTGAATTTTACGGATTCTGCGCCATACTCGGACAGGATTGTAGTGGCTCAGCGAAAAACCGGCTTGAAAGATGCTGTGCGCACCGCACATGGATTGATCAACGGTCAGCCGCTGTGCGTTGCCTGTATGGATTTCAATTTCATCGGCGGTTCCATGGGTAGTGTGGTGGGTGAGAAGATCGCCAGAGCCATTGATTACTCAATAGCTACGCGCACACCGTTTATGATGATCTCAAAATCGGGTGGTGCACGCATGATGGAAGCTGCGTTTTCGCTCATGCAAATGGCCAAAACCAGTGCGAAGTTGGCGCTGTTGGATCGTGCAGGAATCCCTTACATATCTTTGTTAACCAACCCAACCACTGGGGGTGTTACTGCTTCCTTTGCGATGTTGGGCGATGTGAATATTGCAGAACCCGAAGCGTTGATCGGATTTGCTGGACCTCGTGTAATTCGTGAAACCATCGGTAGAGATTTGCCGAAAGGATTTCAGAGTTCTGAATTTTTGGTAGAACATGGATTCTTGGATTTTATCGTGAATCGAAACGAACTGAAAAAGAAAATTTCCACCTTGCTTCAAATGATTTGGAGCCAAAAACAAAATTAACTTACACTATGAACTTCCCAGATAATTTAAAGTACACCAAAGACCATGAATGGGTATTGGTAGATGGCGACGTAGCCACAATTGGTATCACTGATTTTGCTCAAAGCGAATTGGGAGATATCGTTTTCGTAGACATTTCTTCACAAGGCGATACCCTTGCTGCACACGAAGTTTTCGGTACGGTTGAAGCAGTGAAAACTGTGAGCGATTTGTACATGCCTTTGAGTGGCGAAGTGATGGAAGTGAATGGCGGCCTTGATAGTGCCCCAGAATCTGTGAACAGCGATCCTTATGGTGCCGGATGGATGGTGAAAGTGAAAATCAATAATCCTTCTGAATTGGATTCATTGATGAGTCACGCAGATTACACCGCCATGGTGGGTTAATTCCTCATTACATGAAATTCAAAGCCCAAGGTTTACCTTGGGCTTTTTTATTTGCAGTCAATGCCTTGTACATAATCTTCTATGATTCTCAGCGGTCCGGCAAACTGTGAACCATAGAAATTTATAAAATCCGCGGGTAAAACATTTGTGCGATAAAAATTCAGATACTGTTTGGCCAGTGGCATGTACGACCAATGCCAAGACTCCGGTTCATGACCCCTCAACCTCCCTGTACTTCTTGGGGAATACACTTCGCAAAATCCATACTCTCCCGCGTGCTGCCTCAGCCAGGTAATTTCTCTCAAACCCCGTCCAGCCTTGAAATAACTGGGCTCTAAACTATTGATGTCGAGGTCGGTGCCCCAATGGTGCCTGCTGCTCCCGGGCATACTGCTGTACCGAAGAATGTGCTTTGCATTGTCGATGCCCGTGCCAAACATCGGCGTGTTGCTTTGCCATTTTCTCTCCCAAATGGCCTTTTGTTGCCAAAAATTGCGTGTACCCGAAATGATTTTCAATTCAATGCCCTGTGAAATGGCGGCGCGAGCCATTTTTTGAAAGGCAAATATTACGGGTTTTTGCAACCACATCGATTTGGAAGCGATTTGGCTGGGTACAATCATGAACCTCGCATCGCGCTCTGGAAAAAACTGACCCATAACGAAATTCTTTGTGATGGCGGTATCGGTTTCCTGTAAAGAGGTGTTTTGCGATTTTTGAGCCCTGGGTGTGGTAATCCACGAAATCCCCAGCGTAAAAACAGAGGCAACCCAAATCACTGCGATCCATCTTTTTTGATTCATGAAGCAAAGTAACAACATTTCGGTTGCGCACTAGTAAATTCGTATTTCATGTCATTCAAAGTATTTCATTCTTTTTGTTTGCTCACGGCGATGTTTATCGCGCCTGTTCGTTCTCTACAGGCCCAACAATCGGCCATGGAGTTTGGTGCTGAAAATCGTCAGCAGTGGGAGTTGAAGCGTTTGGCCGACCCAGAAACGGGGTTGATACCGAGCAACATGAGGGCCAGAGAACTCACATATGTGTCTACGTTGCCCAAAAGTTCTGATGTGAATCCATTGGCACTCACCTCATCGGGTTGGAAGCACCGAGGTCCATTCTACATCGGCGGGCGTACAAGAGCCATTGGCATCGATATAGCTAACACCAATCGCATTTTGGCGGGTTCGGTTTCTGGCGGAATGTGGCTGTCTCAAGATGCTGGAAAAACCTGGCATGCAGCGCAAAATACCAATGAATTGAGAACGGCTACCTGCTTAATACAAGACGTTCGCCCCAACCATCAACACGTTTGGTATATGGGCAGTGGTGAGGCATACGGACAATCTGCAGGGGCCAGAGGTGCCTATTATTTGGGTGATGGACTTTTTGTGTCAATCGATTCTGGAAAATCATGGGCGCCCATTGCAAGTACCGCATTGGGGAATCCCATCTCGTTTTCAACAGGTTGGCAATTGGTGTGGAACGTGGCGCATGACGCATCGGCCCATGATACAATCGATGAATTGTATGCCGCGTGTTACAATCAAGTGCAACGCAGTTATAACGGCGGTAAGACCTGGACCAACCTCATGCCCGGTGGGTATTTTACCGATGTGGCGGTTTCTGCGAAAGGGGTGGTGTATGCTACATCGAGTTCAGATGGACAAAAGAAAGGAATTTTCCGAGGCAACAACAACGGCGCACTGGTGAACATCAATCCTGCGTTTTTGGGTGCTACCTACAAGCGCATCGTCATAGGTATAGACCCCAACGATGAAAACGTGGTTTACTTTCTGCTGAATACGGATGGATTTGGTAAGTCACTGTCGAATTTTCGCGGTGAGGTGGAGTGGAATGCCCTGTACCGCTATCGATATTTGGGCGGCGACGGGACCGGCGACAGTGGTGTTTGGGAAGATCTTTCAGCGAATTTGCCCGCGGGGTCTGCTTTTGATCGATGGAATGTGCAAGGCAGCTACGATATGCTGGTAAAGGTGAGGCCAGGGAATTCGAAGCACGTATACATTGGCGGAACGAATTTGTATGTATCTACGTCAGCATTTTCTGACTCATTGAATACACAAAAAATTGGTGGATATAAGTTGAATGCGCAATGGCCCGATGTGGGCGTGTATCCCAATCATCACCCCGATCAACACAGCGTGGTATTCTATCCAAATGATGGGAATCGTTTGATTAATACCAACGACGGTGGCGTGTTTCGGTCAGTGAATTTGGATCAATTTCCGTTTACATGGGAATCATTGAACAATGGATACCTCACCACACAGTTTTATACAGTGGCCCTGGATCATGCCACGGCTGAAAGTCCCATTTTGGTGGCGGGGGCCCAAGATAATTGTCAGTTGATGACCGTTTCGCCAGAATCCAATGCCGAGTGGACGGAAACGTATTTTGGCGACGGTTCTTATTGTGCGGTTGAAGATGGCGCGAAGATGTATTATTTCTCCAAGCAGCAGGGCAAAATGATCAAAGCTACAGTGGATGCCAGTGGCAAACGCACTGCATATGCCAGGATGGATCCCATTGGAGCCTCTAAGTATTTGTTCATCAATCCGTTTGTGTTGGATCCGGTCGATAACAATGTGATGTATTTGGCGGGTGGAAAATACCTGTGGCGCAATGCCAATTTGAAGAACATTCCCTTGGTCAATAACAACGACAGTATTTCAACGGGATGGGTGAGGGGCAGCGATTCTGTGGTGATCCGCAATGAATTTGTATCGGCCTTGGGAGTGAGCAGTAAGCCCGCGCATCGGTTGTATTACGGCACCACATTGAAACGGTTGTATCGGGTGGATAGCGCCAATGTGAGCAGCAATTTAAAACCCAAAGACATCACGGCAACGGCTTTTCCTTCGGCCTATATCAGCTGTGTGGCGGTGGATCCAAGAAACGCAGACCGGGTGATGGTGTCATTTTCAAACTACAATGTGTACAGCATTTTTTCTTCCGAAGATGGCGGTAAAACTTGGGTAAAATCGGCAGGCAATTTGGAACAATTTGGTACGGGTTTGGGCGATGGTCCTTCTGTGCGATGGCTATCGGTTTTGCCCGTTGAAGACGGTACTGTGTATTTGGCCGCAACAAGCGCTGGTTTTTTTGCAACCGATACGTTGATGGGGTTGAATACCAAATGGGTACAGCAGGCGAGTGGTGAAATTGGTAACATGGTTTGCGATATGTTTGATGTGAGGCCTTTGGATGGAACCATCGCTTTGGCCACCCATGGCAACGGCATTTATACCGCGCGCATGGTGAAACGCAGCGATATCCTTAGCGCTCGGTGGGTGCAGGAAAATGAGCGGATTCA
>CANHGC010000066.1 GCA_947460045.1 Bacteroidota bacterium
ACATTGATCATTCCGCCAATAAGTTTGTCGTATTTTCGTAACATGGCAACCGCAAGCACCAAATACCTCGGACAATTACGCTGTAGCAACATTCATTTGCAGAGCGGGACGGAAATTTTCACCGATGCACCCACCGATAACAAAGGAATGGGATCGGCCTTCTCTCCCACCGATTTGTGTGCGTTGAGTTTGACCACTTGCATCATCACCACCTTGGGTATTTATGCACAAACAAAAGGGTTCGAAATCACCGAAATCACCGCTGAAACCACCAAGCACATGGCATCGGATCCACGCAGAATCTCCAAAATCAGCAGCTACATCAACATCGTATTGCCCACCGGCCTGCCTGAAAATATCCAAGAAATCTTGATTCGTGTGGCAAATACTTGTCCGGTCGCCCGCAGCCTTCATCCCGATATCGAAAAGGATTTGGTGATTACTTTCGCCTAAGCGCGAACCATTCAACGCATCACCAAAATGGCCAAGCCCAACAGCGATAGTTGTAGGGCAAACATCACCACACCAAAGCGGAGTCCGCGACTGCCCGCTTGTAGCAACTTCTTGAAACTTACCTTGAGGCCAATCGCCGCCATCGCAATCGTCAAGATCACCTTGCCAACGTATTCCACGTCTTTTAGGGCGGGTTTGGGGACATCAACCACACTCACAACAAAGGTCACGATGATGAATCCAATGAGGTACCAGGGCAATTTGAAGTATCGTTTCCAACTGCCTTCGGCGTTGCGTTGGGTGAGATAGGTCATGAAGATCAATCCCGGGGTTAGCAGCGCTACACGGGCCAATTTAACGGTTATGGCCACATCTCCAGCCGATTTTCCGATGGCAAAGCCGGCGCCAGCCACGTTTCCAACCGAATGCAGCGAACCGCCCACCAAATAACCAATGGCCGAAGAAGCCACATCGCTGCTGGGCCAATCAATTTGCAACAAAGCCCAAGGCAAAACCAGCATCCCCAAGGTCCCCAAAAGGTTTACCACTGCCATGGCGATGGCTACATCCTCTTTGTTTTGTTTTTGGAGCGATGGCGCCAAGGCGGCGATGGCACTGGAACCGCAAATGGCCGTACCGAAACCCACCAAAATGCCGGTGTTACCCGGACAGTTGAATCGCTTAGAGAGAAAAAACGACAGAAAAAGCACCGCAAAAACCACCACCGCAACCCCCACAAAAGGTTGAACGCCCAAAGCCGCGATATCGGTGTAATTGATGCCCACCGCAAGGAACAAAATGGATAGTTCCAACATTTTGGAACTGGTATAATTGATCCCCGATTCCAATGCTAGGGGGAGTTTCAGCAAATTGCCGAGGAGCATTCCCAACAGCAAGGCAATGAGGATTCCGTTGAAGGCCGGCGGCATAAATTTTTCCAGCAGCACAGACAGCAAACCCAAAAAAACAGAAAAGAGAATCCCCTTGTACATGATCGCAAAAATGCGGCAAAAAATTCAACCCGTATGTGCTTTGGGTTACATTATCGACAATTACTTGCAGTGCAAACCCCCTGTCACATCCATGCGCGCAGCAGCAGCAAGGCCGACATCAGGACCACGATTGGACCAAAAATCTGTTTGAATTTCTCGTTGCTAAGGCGTTGGAAAACCCATTTATCGAAAAGAAAGTAAACCGAAAGCGCCAATGCAATGAGGGAAAACAAGGTAGTATTGGACGTTGACACCGCTTTGAGGGATGGGTACAGTGAAATACATTGTACAGAAACCAACAATCCGTAACACATGGCGATGGTTGCCCGCGATTGGTGTTTGTTGGGGTATTTCGTGACTACAAAAGATGAAAGTAAGGGACCGCCGAGGTTTGTTAATCCATGGAGGAATCCGGTTGCGAACAAATAAAGGGCTTGGTTGCGCGTCCAACGGGCCACGAATTTGGGAAAGGCATTGAAATAAAATCCGATGGCCACAAATAGCAAATAGGCGGCAATGCACACAGGGAGCATCGACCAAACCGTAATGGACCTGAGCAGAAACGAACCCAGGGCAACTGACGGCAATGCAAAAAGCACAAATTTCCAAACCAATGTCCATTGCACATGCTTCCAACCCCGGGCGATTTGCAACAGCGATATACTGAGCGATATCGGCAGCAGCAAAGAAAGCAACGACATCATTGGATAGCCAAGCAATAGCAACAAGGGCGTACCCAAAAACAGCACCCCCAACCCAAACAACGATTGCATCGCTGCGGCCAAAACCACCACCATCGCTAAGAACAATGGGGAATCTGGGCTCAAAATGGTCATGATCGTGATGGAGAAAGGCATTGAAATGGCAAATTAACCCATCCATTTCAAATCGCAAGGAATCCCCTCAAAATCTGGTCCGTAAAGTTCTTCAGCGAAAGATCAACGACAAAGCAAATGTTACAGAAAGAGCATCGGCAATAGGGTGAATTTAAAAATTACGGATTTTCCTTAAAAATCCTGCGACCAATTGCGATTTTCCGTTTTTTTATGGCCCTTCATCCCCATAGATTTGAATTTTATGTTAAATCAAGCCCCCCTCTATTCTCGATTTTGGCAATATCTGCGCGAGCGATTCCCGCTTCATTCTCACGGGATACTGATCGCAGCTTTCGGATTTAGCGCCATCGGATATTCCCGCGTTAGCAGAGACGTTTCTGGTTTCATTCAATTGGATGATTATTTGATCTGCATCTTCAATACAATTACGTTGTTCTTTTTGCTACGGGTTTTCGATGAGCACAAAGACGCCAAGGAAGATGCTTTGTATCGACAAGAATTGCCTGTCCCAAGGGGATTGATATCGCTCAAAGAACTGCGAAACATTGCCTGGGTGGTGTTTGTGTTGCAATGCGTGGTTACCGCGCTAACCCTCCCCCAGATGTTGCCATTGTACGCCATGGTGATTGGGTATTTATTGCTCATGGGCAAAGAATTTTTTGTTGCCGAATGGTTGAAAAAACGACAATTTTGGTACGTAACCAGCCACATGCTGATCATTCCATTGGTGGATGTTTACGCCAGCGGATATGATTGGTATTTGGAGGGCAGCGAAGCCCCCTTTGGATTGATTTTCTTTTTTGGCGTGTCTTTCATGAATGGCATTGTGTTGGAGGTGGGTCGGAAAATACGGGCTCCTCACGATGAAAAGCCGGGCGTAGATACTTATTCAGCGATGTTGGGATTGAAGCGCGCTTTGCGTCTTTGGGTAGTTGTTCTGTTTTTTACCTTGATTTTGGCTCTGGGTGCCGCGCATTACGCCCATGCCAAACCCGCCGTTTCCATTGCATTGATTGTATATTTTTGCCTCACCCTGTGGGCTGCCATTCACCACCATCGTAAACAAACTTCATCCAGCGCCAAATGGGTTGAACAAGCGAGCGGTTTGTGGACGATATTGATGTATTTGACCTTGGGCGGCGTGTTAACCTTCATGCAGTGGATATGACAAAATGGTTCACTGCGCAATCTAACCCCAATGACATCAGCAACATCCATTGCGTTGGCGGCAAAGGCAAAAACCTCTTCACGCTGCAGCGCATGGGTTTTCGAGTGCCCCCTTTTGTGGTCTTGAGTCCGCAATTGGGTTCCCCTGAAAACCTCAGCGATGCTGAAATTGAATGGCTACAGACCGAATTGCCAAACACCCAGTTTTTGGCGGTGCGATCTTCTGCGATGGAGGAAGACGGTGGAGAATACAGCTTCGCTGGCCAATTCAAATCAGTGCTTTTTGTGCCCTTCCATAAACTCAACCAAGCGATACAAGAAGTATGGCAATCGTTGAGTTCGGCCCACATCGAAACCTATTGCAAACAGCACCACCTAGCGCCGCCAACACGCATGGCCATTGTGATACAGCAAATGATTCCGGCAGAAACAGCTGGGGTTAGTTTTGGCATAAACCCCGTCAATGGCAAACGCAACGAAACCGTTATCTCCGCTGTGTTTGGCTTGGGCGAAGGACTGGTGAGTGGCACCTTAAACGCCGATACGTATACGGTTTCTTCGGCTTTGGGATCAGAGCCAACGATCGCTTCTAGCATATCGAAAAAAACAACAGGCATCTATTGGAACCCTTTGGGCGATGGCATTTGCGAGCAACCCATCGACGAACACAAACAAGATCAACCTGCATTGCACGCAGCGCAGATATTGGCAATCACAGCCGCTTCTGAAAAGCTAAAAACGGCGTTACTCAAGCCCCAAGACATAGAATTCGCCTTCCATCAAAATGAACTGTATTTGTTGCAAACCCGCCCCATTACAGGACTTCATCGCATGGCAGACCCCGGCGGTGAGAAAATTATTTGGGACAACAGCAACATCATAGAATCTTACCCAGGGGTTACAACGCCCCTCACCTTTGGATTCATCCTCCAAATGTATGAATCGGTATACATTCAACTCTGTCGTTTGCTCGGTGTGAGCGAAAAGGACCTCATAGACAATCATCACCTATTTGCAAACATGCTGGGACTGATTCAAGGTCGGGTGTACTACAACCTCTTGAGCTGGTACAAGGCATTGGCATTGTTGCCAGGATATTCGTTGAACGCCGAATTCATGGAGAAAATGATGGGTGTGAAAGAGCGATTTGAACTCAAAAACCTACCCCAGCGAACCCGCTTTCAGGAAAAATTGCGCGTGCTCAACATGGTAAAATCGATGATTTCGAACCTAAGGGCGTTACCAAAAATGCGTCGCGATTTTCAGAGTGAGTTTGAATTGGTGATGCAGGAATACAATGGCATTGATTTAAGTTTACACAGCGCGGAAGAACTCATGGTTCTATATCAAAATTTCGAACAAACGCTGTTAAAAAAATGGAAAGCACCTTTGGTGAACGATTTCTTTGCGATGATTTATTTTGGGGTGACCCAAAAATTGACCATTAAATACCAATTGCCGGAGGGCATTCACAACGACTTACTTTGCGGGGCGCGCGACATCATCTCTACAGAACCCATCGAAAGGATGCAGAAAATCAGTACGATGATTCTGGCAAATCCACAAGCAAAAAATGATTTCGAAACCCTTCCGGCGGAACAAATTTGGTTGGATTTGGGTCAATACCCAGAAATTCACGCAGCAATCAACGCCTACATCCAAAAATTTGGGGACCGCTGTGTGGGCGAATTGAAACTGGAAACCATCACCTATCGCCAAAACCCGTTCATGCTCATTCAAGGGATACAATCCTACGTGAGGCAGGGAATTGTATACAAACACAGCGCCGGGGGCATCGATATAGATATGCGTGATGCGGCCGAAAACATCGTTCGTAGCACCTTGGCTAACAAACCTTTGAAACGATGGATCTTCAATTATTTCCTCAAGCAAACCCGCATTTTGGTGAGTGCGAGAGAGAATTTGCGCTTCGAAAGAACCCGGGGATTTGGCAAAGTGAGAGAGATTTTCATCGCTTTGGGAAACAAATTTTACGCCGAAGGCATCATTCAGAACCCGCGCGATATTTTTTACCTCAAGCACCACGAAATTTTTGATTTCATCAAAGGCACTGCGGTAACCCCATCGCTGAGCAACTTGATTGAATTGCGGAAAAAGGAATTTCAAGGCTTTGAAACCACCCCAACCTCCGAGAGAATTGTCACCTACGGCATGGTCTATCATGGGAATTCTTTCCAGCAAGCGGCAGCAGACACAGTAACTTTCCAGGGCGATTTACAAGGACTCGGATGCTGTCCGGGCAGGGTAAAAGCGAAGGTGCAGGTGGTGCATCACCCCAGCGAGGTAGAAGATTTACAAGGCGACATTTTGGTTACCGCTAGCACAGATCCTGGGTGGGTTACGTTGTTCCCCACGGCATCAGCCATTTTGGTTGAAAGAGGATCGCTGCTATCGCACAGCGCCATCGTTTCTCGTGAATTGGGAAAACCGTGCATCGTGGGTATCACCGGATTATTGAGCCGATTGAAAACGGGCGATTGGGTAGAAATGGATGGCAGCACTGGACAAGTTAAATTGATTGAACCAACCCCTGTGGAAAATCATGAGTGAGGTAATTACAAAAAAAGCCGCTTTTGATTTCATCCGATACGCCAATGTGTGGGAAGACGCCCATTCGCTGTTATCCGGGTTGAATGTGAACAAAGATGCCAAATTGTTGAGCATTGCCTCGGCGGGCGACAATACCCTGAGTTTACTCACCTTGGACCCAAAGATGGTGGTGGCCGTTGACATCAATCCGGTGCAATTGTACCTCACAGAACTCAAAATGAGATCCATTCAATGCTTGGATCGCGAAGCCACTTTGGCATTTTTGGGGTTTCGGGCTTGTGAAAATCGAAAAGAAACCTATCAAAAAGTTCGTTCACATTTGAGCGAGGAAGCCCGTCAGTACTTCGACCAAACCATCGACAATTGGGCGCATCAGGGCATCATACATACAGGGAAATTTGAAAAATACTTTCAGCTGTTCAAAAGGCGCATATTGCCTTTAATACACTCACAAAAGACTGTTAAACAATTACTTGCCGAAAAAAGCGAAGTAGAACAATCGGCATTTTATCAAAAAAAATGGAACAATTGGCGCTGGCGTGGACTGGTAAAATTCTTTTTCAGTAGTGCGGTGATGGGGAAATTGGGCCGAGATCCAGCGTTTTTCAACGAAGTAAAAATTAACGTATCTGAATATATTTTGCGCAAATCTGCCCAACAATTTGAAAGCAAAAATTCTCAACACAACCCGTTCTTGAGATACATTCTTACGGGCTCATTTGGTGACACCTTGCCCCATTATCTACATGAGCAAAACTACCCCATCGTCAAAAGCCAAATCCACAAAATAGTGTTGTTTCAGGGGTTTGCGGAAGACGCCATTGAAACTCACGGACCTTTCAACGGCATGAACCTCAGCAATATTTTCGAATACATGGATCGCACATTGTTTGAAGAAACCGCGACCAAACTGTGCGAAGGCCTCTGCCCTGGCGGAAAAATGGTTTACTGGAATTTGATGGTACCCCGAAGGATGTCGCAAATTTGCCCATCGCTCAAAGAAGACAGCGAGATGATTTATCATTTAAACAAATCCGACCATGGATTTTTCTACAACAGCATAGTGGTTGACCAAAAGAATATCGCGGAATGAGCGACGTTGGACATCACATAGAATCCATTCAAATTCATCGGGTGTGTATCTCGGATGGATTGTGGGGCGCGAGCAATTTGTTTGCCAAATCCTTATATCCCGCAGGCGTTCAATTTCATGAATACAGCGATCAAAAAAGGGCTTTGTGCGGTTGGGTGATGACACAAAACGCAAACATCATTGGCAGAATGGCCGCCTATTTGGGTCAGCCTTACAACGAAGAAGCGCTGTTACAACTGCCCAAAGATGAATTGCTAATCAAAGGAAAAAAAGCCTTCTCGGGCAAGGTGTTTTTGGGCAATTACGAATGCATCAACAACCCCGTAGCCAGTGAGCGATTGTTTGAGCATGTGTTCAACGATTTAAAACACTTGGGATTCAACCAAGCGATCGGACCTATGACGGGAAATACTTGGAACGATTATCGTTTCAAAACCTCGGGCGAGGATTTGTTTTTGGGGGAATCGCAACAATTGGAATACTATGTAAATCAGTGGCTGAAATCGGGTTTTAGGGGGATTCAAAACTACCATTCCACCCAAATCACGGCATTGGATGTGGTGAACGAGAAAATCCAGGTTTTGGCGAGGCGATTGCTGGCAGAAGGCGTAGT
>CANHGC010000067.1 GCA_947460045.1 Bacteroidota bacterium
AAGCTTACAAAAAATGTGACTTACGGTGACAACTACACCGTGCTCACCGGAACGCCTACACTCACTAGTACCGTGTCTATGGCACCAGGTTATGGATTCGTAGCGCTCACCGCAGACATCTACGAACCCCAAGATGGCGCAACCAATCGCCCATTGATCATCTTTACTCACACCGGTTCTTTCTTGCCCCGTTACTCTAACAACAGCCCCGTGGGTTACAAAGACGACAGTGCCACTGTGGCTTTCTGTATGTCGTTGGCAAAACGTGGTTACGTAGTTGCTTCTATGACCTATCGCATGGGTTGGAACCCTGCTGCTGCTACTGTTGATGCCCGTAAACAAGGTATCATCAACGCGGCTTACAAAGGTGTTCAAGATTTGGCCACTTGCGTTCGTTTCATGAAAAAGAGCGTGAAAGAAGGCGGTAACCCTTACAACATCGATACCACCAAAATTGCTGTAGGTGGAAACGGTACAGGTGGTTACATCACCAGCGCATACTCTGCGATTGACCGTCAGGCCGAAATCAAGAGCATCAAATTCCGCGATGCTTCTACTGGAAAAGTAATGGTAAACGATACCATGTGGGGTGACCGCTTCGGTATCGGTGTGAACAATCCTGCCATGGGTATGTTCTGCAAATCTAACCACGTAGGTTACACCTCTAACGCCCGTTTGGCTTTTGCCGTGGGTGGTGCAATTGGTGACTCTGCTTGGATGGAAGCCGGTGAAATTCCTTTGATTTGGAGCCACTCTGTAAGCGATCCTTTTGCTCCATATACAACTGGTATGGTAAACGTACCAGGTACTACCCTTCAAGTGGTTGAAGTAAGCGGTGGCTTCGATGCCATGTCTCGCTGTCAGCGCTTGGGTAACACCGCGCCTTACAAAGGCAAAGTAATGGACGATTACACCCGCGAAGCCAACAAATTGAACAAAGGCGTAGACGGATTATTCCCAATCGCTGGTATGGCCAATGCATCTGGTCCTCACGAATGGTACGATACAGCTAAAATCAAAATGTTGCCAAATCCTCCATACAATCCTCCAGTAATTTTGGCTGGTATTAAAGCGTCTAACCCCATGCACAGCAAAACCAAAGCGATGAAATATGTAGATTCAGTAATGGGCTACATGGCACCTCGTATTGCCGTAACTTTGGGATTGGTTGCTTCAGTAGGTATCGAAGAAGCCAACTTGGGTTCTAACGTTACTTTGGCTCCAAACCCTGCTAAAAACCAATTGATCATCCACAACAACTGGGAAAACCGTGTGTTGACTGGTGCTACCTTGGTTGATTTGAACGGTCGCGTTGTACGTGAGTTCAACGTGAATGGTATCCACAACGTATATGAATTGAACGTGCCTGCAGGTATTTATGTAGTGCAAATGCAATTCAACGACGGTGTTGGTAGCCGCAAGTTGATGGTTGACTAAACCCAACAAGAAACACCATGAATACATGGTGCAATCAAAATATTCAATCAAAGAGGGCGGCCATTGGCCGCCCTCTTTGATTTGTATCACCATCTAAAACACCACCCAAAAAATCACCGCCCATTGTCGTAGGTAATTTGTATTATTGTATTTATGTTGATTAGGCGTATCTACCCGATTTTGGCTTGCATCGTATTTCTTGGCTGCAACAACGCCTATCGAGCCAACTATACCAGCATTTCTGTAACCAAACCCGTTGCCGATTATTTATCAAATCAAACACTCACCATCCACAACAACAAACCCAACCCAAAGACCCGCAACGTTAAAATTCATGCGCCTTTTACCGACACTTTTTATAAACTGCATTTCAAAAAAATCGCCGCCACCACAGTCATTCTTGAAGTCAGCGATTCAACCGGAAAAATAAGGAATGTGGCCATCCCACAAACCAAATTACGCGCATACCCCATCGGTGCCACCACCACCACCACACCCATCATCGTGGCCCACCTTCTCAAACAACGCAGCCCCGATAGTTACTACGACTATCCCGGTGAAATTGCCACCGGCATCGCCATTTTGTCTGTCATCAACGATGCCATCTACTACCCCGCCCTACAAATCATGGCTAGAAACCGACAGTTCACCGTCCCAAAAACCTTTGTCCTGAACGATCTATCTCAAGTTCAAACCCTAGACACGAACAACCCCAACCAAATTTATACCATCACCCAACCCGTAAATCCAAACATCACCCCATACCTCGATGCCGATTTCCAGAAACATACCCAAGTATTCCTCGCAGCCAATGCAGGGTATGGCTTCGTACATCGCTCAACCCGAACCTCGTACACCGAAAAACTCTCTCCCTCACCTTGGTTCAACGTAGAACTCAATTTCCAGGGTCAGCCCGCACTGCGTTGGGGGCTCCGCTACGATTGGTCCAAAACCAATGCCTTCTTCAGCAATATGACCTCCCTCCAATTGGCCTATGTCAATTCCCAACTCAAAAACGCCAACCTCATTTGCGGCGTGGGTGCTGGTATTGGTCGGTTTACCCGCCATTTGGGCAATGACTTTAGCTTAACCAGCGACATTCTGCTCAACCGCAAACTCGGTGCAGACAGTTTTGTGGTTACCCGAAATGAGTTCGTACCCAACCAATCCAATTACTACCTGCCCCTATCTGCCTTCATCCAGTATGAAAGTATGTTGGCCAAAGACGTGAGCCTTACTCTGGGCGTTCGCATTTGCTCCATGTCGTCGTTCTCAACCTATTCGAGCAAAGAATTTTTAAAAACCACCGAAACCATCGCACCCGGGATCACCGCCGAGCGATGGCAAAATATCAACTACCCCAAATCGGTGACCCACGAATCCCAAAACCTATCGTTCCAATGCCAAATCGGCCTAAATTTCCTCATCAGCCAATAACATGAAAGCCCTCATCAAACTTACCCTCACCGCCTTGATAGCACTGTCTGTATCGAGCTGCGACCCTTGGTATTGGGAAGAACCCAGCTACAGCATCTTGCAAATTTTGCAAAACAACCAGCCCAACACCGTATACAACAAAACCATGGTAACCTACAGCGGGTTCACCCCCAATGGCATCATGGAATTTGATACACTGTACTTTGAAAAAACCATCAAACCGGGAGATACAGCCCAAATAGAAGTGAAAGATTTATATCAGTCGAGATTCTACAACGTAGACACCGTGATGGTGCACCTTGAACTGAGCGATGCGCAACAGTGGAACCAAAAGTTCCCCAGAATGTACATCCGCAACCACCGGCAAATGCAAAACAATTTCATCGAGACCATCCGTTTTTAGTTGATGCCTACACCAACCGACCAATAACAATGTTGGTTAACATCAAAATTTGTGTTGCTGTTTTTTACCTTCTCATGTAATTTTACACTACATGCAGCGCATATTGTATTTCTTCATTCTATCACTAAGTCTGCTACTATTTAGTTGCAATTCAGCTTTTAGGGGACAGAACACACATGTTGTATTGTCTAAAACAGTGGCAGAATACTTGTCGACCAAAGAGCTAATTGTACACAACAACAGCACCAAAAAACTAATCACAAGAACTGCTACAATACAAGAAACAGATACCCTGTACCAACTCACCTATAAAAAATTGAAAGGCGATGTGGTCATCCTGGAAATCACAGATAGCAGTGGCAAGATGCGAAATGTGGCCATTCCACAAATGAAACTCAGCGCTTATCCCGTATTGTTGAGTTCTACAATCTCACCGCCGTTAACCGTTTATGCCTTAAGATTTCGCGAAATAGAGAGTTACACGGATGTTTTATTGATTTTTTACAATTCACTAGCTGCCGTCATCGATGTATACGCAGGAACAGCCACAATGCGAACACGCAAACATGGCCGTTACACAGTACCCAATACCTATCGAATCATGAATCTAGACGATGTAACCACCATTGACACAGCCAATAATAAGTTATTACTCGAAATTCCTATACCCATCAATCCCAATCCAACGCCTTTTTTAACCCAGAAATACCGCAAGAAATGTCAGTACGCATTTTCCTTGGGTAGCAGTTTTGGAACGACTCATGAAACATCAACAACATATTTGTATTCCCAAACATCGCGTGTGAATCTTCCCAACAAAATCGATAATGGCGTTTGGGCAAGCGCCAGCTTACACTTCCAGCCAAAAGCCCACCTCCAATGGGGATATAGTTTACATTCAAACATAAACCCCAATTTATCGGTCAATTTCTTACTCAATGACGTGGGATTTGTTGTTCCGCTGAAAAAAGGCAGCTTAGAAATAGGGTGCGGCATTGGTTTCGGTATTTCCCGCAGGATTCGTGGTAACTCCTATTGCGATAGCTTCGATAGTTACAAGAAAGAACCCTTGAAGACAAATCAGTTACTCGAAGAGTCCTATTCATTTATTCCCTCAATTCACACTTTTGTTCCAATAAACGGGCACATTCAATTTATTTACCCATTAAAAAACCAATTTGAAATCGCTGCATCTGTCAATGGTTTCAGAATCCCGAGTTATAATCTCTTTGAAAAAAGTGAAACTGTTTTAACCAAGGATCAAATTACTCCCAACATTGTGGCCTACCGTCGTGAAGAATTTACCTTCAGTAACATCACTGTCAAATCGATCCACGGATTATATTCCATTGGACTTTCGTTAAGACTTAAACTTTAATTCTATGAAACTGCCAAAAATCCTCCTATTGCTTGTGGTACTTATCCAAATGTTGCAATCCTGTGAATCGGATGATGGCTTTAGACAGCGCTTCGTTCAAATGAGAACCACTTTGGTCAATCAAAAATCTGATTCCATCAAGGTTAAGTTTGATTACGAAAGACAATATAAGGGAAGTGCCGTATTTCACCACAATTTTACAATTTTGCCTGGGGCTCAATATATACATGAGGATCAAATACCCGATAACCAAAGCGCACTTTTTATCTTTACATTTTATATCACCGACGTTCATGGGAAAATAGATACGGTAAGTAGAAAGATCTACGTTGAATACTATCGATACCGCCGCAACATATCCGAAACCATCATCTTCAAAGACTAACTGAACGAGCTAGTCTCTGTCGCGTTTTGCTCGGCCAACGAAGGCCAAAAGATTATTCCATCTCTCATTCCATCGGAATTCAGTAAATTTGTACTTTTACTGTTTACCCACGAATGTATCCTACACTCAAACAATTGAATTGGCCGCAAATTGAAGCGGAAATCCTCGCTTTTTGGGAGCAAGAATCTGTGTTCCAACAAAGCGTTGACCAACGCCACGATGCGCCGAGTTTTACCTTTTTTGAAGGACCTCCGAGCGCCAACGGCATGCCCGGCATCCACCACGTGATGGCCCGCGCCATCAAGGATATTTTCTGTAGGTACAAAACCCAACAAGGATTTCGCGTAGCCCGAAAAGGCGGTTGGGATACCCACGGCCTGCCCATCGAATTGCAAGTAGAAAAGCGCTTGGGCATCAAAAAAGAAGACATCGGTACCAAAATCTCTATGGAAGATTACAACAAAGAGTGCAGAGCCGATGTACTCATGTTCAAAGACCGTTGGGACGACCTCACCAAACAAATTGGCTATTGGGTAGACCTCGATAACCCCTATGTAACCTACGAAAACAACTACATCGAAAGCCTGTGGCACCTGCTTAAACAACTCCACGAAAAAGGCTTTTTGTATAAAGGTTATACCATCCAACCCTTTTCACCCGCAGCAGGAACCGGCCTATCGAGCCATGAACTCAACCAACCCGGCACCTACCAAAATGTGAAAGACACCACCATCGTGGCGCAATTTCAAGTGCAAGGCAAGGAGGATGAATACTTTCTCGCATGGACAACCACTCCTTGGACATTGCCCAGCAACACGGCCTTGGCGGTAGGAAAAGACATCAACTACGACCAAATTGAGACTTTCAACCCCTACACTGGTGCCAAGATCAAGGTCACCTTGGCGTCGGCACTGGTAGGTAAGTATTTCAGCGCCGAAGGCGCTGAAGCCCCCCTCGAAGATTATACCCCACAACAAAAAGTCCTCCCCTGGAGAAAACTAAATACCCAAAAAGGCAGTGATTTGGCCGGTACCCGCTACCACCAACTCCTCCCCTATGCCCAACCCGAGGAAGGCGACGCCTTCCGAGTGATCATCGGCGACTTCGTATCCACCGAAGATGGTACCGGTATCGTGCACATCGCGCCCAGCTTCGGAGCAGACGATTTTAAAACCGCCCGCGAAAATGGCATCGGCGCCCTCACCCTGGTCGATAAAAAAGGGAAATTCCTGGATTGTGTAACCGATTTCACCGGAGAATACGTGAAAGAGGCCTACCTATCCGATGATGAAAAAGCCGAAGAAGCACAAAAACAGGGTCGCGACAAATACCTGGGCGTGGATGAACGCATCTCCATCAAACTCAAACAAGAAAACAAAGCCTTCAAGGTAGAAAAATACGAGCACACCTACCCCCACTGCTGGCGTACCGATAAACCCATCCTCTACTACCCCCTCGAGAGCTGGTTCGTGCGCACCACAGCCGTGAAAGATCGCTTGGTAGAACTCAACAAAACCATCAACTGGAAACCCGCTTCCACCGGCGAAGGCAGATTCGGCAACTGGCTCGAAAACCTCGTAGATTGGAACCTCTCCCGCTCCAGATTCTGGGGAACGCCCCTGCCCATCTGGCGCACAGAAGACGGTACCGAAGAAATCTGCATCGGCAGCATCGATGAACTCAACCAAGAAATCGAAAAAGCCAACCAAATCCTCGGCCTCAACCAATCGGCAGAAGACCTCACCCAAGATTTGCACCGCCCCTACGTGGATCGCATTACCCTGGTGAGCCCATCCGGCAAAGCCATGACGCGCGAACTCGACCTCATCGATGTGTGGTTCGATAGCGGGGCGATGCCCTATGCCCAATGGCACTATCCCTTCGAAAATCAAGACGTTTTCAAGCAAAACTTCCCCGCAGATTTCATCGCAGAAGGCGTAGACCAAACCCGCGGCTGGTTCTTTACCCTCCACGCCATCAGCACCCTGTTGTTCGATGAAGTGGCCTTCAAAAACGTGATCGCCAACGGACTCGTTCTCGATAAAAACGGCAACAAAATGAGCAAACGCCTCGGCAACGCCATCGATCCGTTCGAAACCGTGGCCAAATATGGGGCCGATGCCGTTCGATGGTATATGGTCACCAACGCACAACCCTGGGACAACCTCAAATTTGATATGGACGGTGTCGTTGAATCGCAAAGAAAATTCTTGGGTACCCTTTACAATACCTACGGATTCTTCGCCATCTACGCCAACCTCGACCAGTATAACTTCGATGCCAACAAAACCGTAGATCCCGTTCACTTCAGTGAAATGGACCGATGGATTTTGAGCAAACTCAACTCCCTCATTTTGGAAGTGGAAACCGCCCTCAACGATTACGATCCCACCCGCGCGGGCCGAGCCATCGAAGATTTTGTGGGCGAACAGCTCTCCAACTGGTATGTCCGTCTATCGCGCAGAAGATTCTGGAAAGGGGAACTCAACGATGATAAAAAGGCGGCCTACGAAACACTCTATCGCTGCTTAAATACCGTTACCCAGCTCACCGCACCCATCGCCCCGTTCTTTAGCGATTGGTTGTACAGAGCGTTGAACACCGCCGGCATCGCACAAAACACCGTGCCAAGCAGCGTGCACCTGACCACCTGGCCCAAAGCCGA
>CANHGC010000068.1 GCA_947460045.1 Bacteroidota bacterium
AACCCACCAATATCAAAATGATTTTGCTGAGGTTGTCTAGCATTTTAACAATCCCATCGCCTTTTTCGCCATATTGGGTGAGGGCCACACCGAAGAAAATAGAGAAAACTACAATTTGTAGGATTTCATTGGTGGCCAATGCTTCGAACAAACTTTTTGGAAACAGGTGTTCTACGAAATGTTGAATGGAAAACGACTGTGTTTTACCAATTACGTCTGAGGCTGAGGATGTATCGAAATTGTTGATGTTTAATTTAAGGGCGGCACCGGGTTCGAAAAAGTTCACCAACATCAATCCGAGTAAAAGGGAGGCCAAGGAGGCGCTGAAAAACCAAAGCATCGAACGGCCACCCACGCGGCCCACGGCCTTCAAATTCCCCATTTTTGCTATGCCCACGATGAGCGTGGTAATCACCAATGGCGCGATAATCATCTGCACCAATCGCAAGAAAACCGAGGTGAGAATTTTGAAATATTGTCCAATTTGCTCAGCCCGGACGATGGTTTTGATTTCACCGCTGGCGTCTTTGATTTGGACTGTTTCTGGGTAGTATATGTGAATGAACTGTCCAACCACCGCGCCAATGATCATGGCGGCAAGGATGTACCAAGTGAGGTTTTGTTTTTTCTGGCTCATGGCTACTGCAATTATACGTCAATCTTATGGCACATGTGAATGCAAAACGGGGGTTTCACACATGAAAAAATCGTTGTAGGTTTGTTGTAATGATTGTTGTTACTGGAGCGGCGGGATTTATTGGCTCGGCCTTGTTGGGTCAGTTGCAGCGCATGGGCTACGGAGAATTGGTGGCTGTGGATGATTTTTCCGCAACGGAGAAGTTGCAAAACCTTGATGGTAAGTCAATTATGCACAGGGTTGAGCGCATGGAATATTTTCAGTGGATGGCGGTAAATGCCAGTAAAATACAATTTGTGTTTCACATCGGTGCCAGAACAAAGACCAATGAATTTGACGAGGCGGTTTTGCATACTTTGAACGTAGATTACTCTCAAAAGATGTGGAACGCTTGCGTTGCGCACAGCATTCCCTTGATTTATGCTTCATCTGCGGCAACTTATGGGGATGGTACTTTGGGTTTTTCAGACGCGCCCGAAGGCTTATCGGCTTTGCAACCATTGAATCCTTATGGGAACAGTAAGCAAACGTTTGATTTGTGGGTGATGGATCAAATTTCCATTGGAAATGTGCCGCCATTTTGGTCGGGTTTTAAGTTTTTCAATGTTTTCGGTCCAAACGAATATCACAAAGGCCGGATGGCTTCTGTGGTATTTCATGCCTTCAATGAGATCAAACAATCAGGAAAAGTGAGTTTGTTTCGCAGCCATCGTAGCGAATACAAAGATGGAGAGCAGGCGCGTGACTTTATTTATGTGAAGGATGTATTGTCTGTGTTGATGCACTTTTTTCACACCCGAAAAAATGGGGGACTGTACAATTTGGGAACGGGTCAGTGCAGAACCTTTTTGGATTTGGCAAAGTCGGTTTTTGTGGCAATGGGCAAAACGGAGGACATTGTTTTTGTGGATATGCCAGCAGACATCAGGGATCGATATCAGTATCATACAGAGGCCAATATGGATCGATTGGTGGCGGCGGGTTATGTTATTCCATTCACGCCTTTGGAGTTGGCGGTGGAGGATTACGTGAATCACTATTTGGAGGGTCACACTTATTTATAACAGTTTCGTGGTTGTACTTTACACCATACCTTTGAATAACAGATGATTGCATGAATTTATTCCAGCGAAATACCTTGTTGATCTTTTTGGGAGCCATCCTGATCGCCGTATCTCAGGTGTTGATGGTTCGCGAACAGAATTTGGGTGCTGAAAAGGGATTGAAACATCGCTCAGACCAGATTGAGTTGGCGATGATTCAGGCGGCGGAGTTGGTGAAATTGGTGGATGATTCCATCGATCGCCAAGAGCAATTGTTGTTGAAGAGTACGCATTTGAGTTGGGCTGGATATACCCAATATGCTAAAACCTTGCAGCGCAAGAACATTGATTTTTTCGTGTATGAATTTGGGAATCCGGTGTTTTGGTCAACCCAGAATTTTCAGATATCGGCCAATTTTGATAAAGAAATCGAGTTGCAACGACAGGGGAATTGGTACGTTGCGGTGTATCGATATCGCCGCGATGGGAAGTCGTTCGCTTATGTGCTTCCTTTGATTGAGGCCAAGACGGTTTCGTATACCCAGGTTCGGGGTTTTCAAGATCCCAACCCCATAGAGTATTCCATTTCTCGGAATCCCGTAGAGAATTCAACGCCTGTGATTGTTCCGGATGTGGAATTGTTCTATTTGGTGGTTGAAAATTACAAACATCCGTTTTGGTTTGATTTGCTGTTTTTGGCGGGTTGTTTGGTGGTGAGCATGGCGGTTTTTTCTATGTTCAAGAAAGACAATGCTCAATTGCTTGCGGTGAGTGGGATTGTGCTTTCATGGTTGGGTATTTATTGGCTGTTTGAGAATGATTACACGTTGATGGCCCTGAAAGAAACGTCGGTGTTCTCCTCGGATTTGTTTTATTCTGATTGGAGTGGCGGTTCTCTGGGACATTTGATATTTATTTCGGTTTTGGGATTGTTTGTGATCAGCAGCGCCGTTCGCTGGTTGGAGCAATGGGTGAATCGAACAACCATAGAATTGGGGCCTTTTATCGCTTCCAATGTGTTTATGCAAGGCAGTTTGTGGGTGTTGGTTTGGATGTTGCGCAATGGCGTGAATTTGGTGCAAGAGGGACAGATTAATTTGGATTTTCAGCAGTTCCATCGCCTGGATCTGTTCTCGTTTGTGAGTGTGGGGATATTGGCAACGCAATGGGTGTTGTTTTACAGAATGTTTGGGTTTTCGTGGCTGGAATTACACAAGCAAAAGCCCTGGGTGGTTCGATTGATTTCGGTGGCCCACACCTTGCCGCCGTTGGTGTTTGTATATACCAATTGGGATTTGCAGGCGCTGTTCCCTTATTGGTTGGGTTTTGTGTATGCTTGGATGGGGTTTGAATGGTGGATGGCAGATCGGAAAGATTGGCTGCGGGTGGTGTTGCGCGTGGTGCTGGCTGGTGTGGTTGTGAGCAGTTTGTTTGGCGAAGAATCGGCCATCAAAGAGAAAAGAACGCGTACTTTTTTGGCGCAAAATTTATTGGAAGGTACAGATGTTGAAACGGCCGAAAGGTTGGGTCAAACGGAGAAACAGCTGTTGCTCGACAAAGGCATTGTGGATTATTACACATGTACAGACGAAACCAAAGCGGAATTTGAGAAGCGCTTGAGGGAGTTGTATTTTGGTCCATATATCAACGATTTTGAAGTGAATTTTTTGGATTTTAATGCACTTGGGCGGTCTTATCGACAAGAGAATTCGTATGATTATCCATCCATTCACAAGTTGTATAAGAGCGAAGATTGCGTGCCGGTGACCGGGAATTTTGTGAAGGTGAACAACTACAAGTTGAAAGGCAGTTTTATTGGGCGGTTTGATGTGAGTAGCATGGCGGGGTACCATGGGGTGTATTTTGTGATTTTATCGCCTCGATTGTCTTCGATGGAAGGTAGGTTGAGTGATTTGTTCAATCGCAGTGTTTTGGAGCCGTTGTATGCAGACAATCAATACAGTTTTGCCATTTACAACAACAACCGATTGAATTACTCTTATGGTTCGGTAGACTATCCTTTGGGCAATTCTTTCGTGGAGTTGAATGGGTTTGTTTCTCAGGAGGGTGTGAATCATTTTGTAATGAAGGATGGTGCCAAGAATACGGTGGTGCTGTCGCGAAGCGAAGTAGATTTCATTTCTTCTTTAACTGGATTTACAGTTTTGGGATTGGGGGGCATCATGCTGGTGATGTTGTATTATTTTGTGATTTGGGTTCGGCAGCGATTGATCGTGATGGGGAATATCACAGGGCAAAAATTGAAGTTGCTCAGAAACTTAAGGAGCCGGATGCCTCTGGGAAATCAGGGTGAATTGTTCATTTCCAACCGATTGCAATTGTACGTGACGTGGATGGTATTTGCCACGTTTTTGGTGGTGCTGTTTGTGACGGTGAACTATTTCGTGAGGAATTATTCTGAGAGTCAGAAGGATGAATTGCGACAAAAGACGCACGAAATCGCATCGAAACTGAGCAGTAAAATCAACATTGATGCGGTGTATGATAAGTATCAAACGGGCTTGGTGTATGATTTGGCGGAGTATTACAACACGGATATCAATTTGTATCGCGCCGATGGCACGTTGTTGGTGTCTACGAACGATCGATTGATTGAGGAGAGTGTTCGCGGGCGCTTAATGAATCCGGCGGTTTATAAGAAGATGGATGCCTTGGGTTCGTCTACGTCTTTGGTGAACGAGAGCTTGGGGGATTTGGATTACATTTCTTCTTACACGGCATTGTTGAACAAGGATTTACAGGTAAAGGGGTATTTGAATTTGCCCTATTTTTCGAATCGAAGGGATTTGTATCGCGACATTTCGGAGTATGCGGTAACGATTATCAATTTGTTCGCTTTGGTGTTTGCGATCATGATTGTGATTGCTTATTTGGTGGCGCAGCGGATCGCCTTGCCATTGAATTTGATTCGGAAACAGTTGGCATCGGTGAAGATTGGGGAGCGAAATCAGCCGTTGGAATGGGATAAAAACGATGAGATTGGGTTGTTGGTGAAGGAGTACAACAAGATGATTGTGGAGTTGGATAACAGTTTGAATTTGTTGGCGGAGAGCGAAAGGCAAGGGGCGTGGCGTGAGATGGCGAAGCAGGTGGCCCATGAAATCAAGAATCCGTTGACGCCGATGCGATTGTCGTTACAGCACTTGCAATTTTCTTTGCAGCGCGACGATGTGAATTTGAAAGAAAAGATCCAAAAAACGAGTGAGTTGTTGATCAGGCAAATTGATTCATTGGCTCAGATGGCGGAGGAGTTTAGTTCGTTTGCGAAGATGCCGGAACCCAAGTTGGAGCGGGTGAATTTGGTGCAGGTTGTTTCTGATGCGGTGTTGTTGTTGGGTAAGGAGAGTGATATGCCCATCGATTGGAAATTTGATCGAGAGGAGGTTTTTGTGGAGGCCGATCCGTTGCAGTTGGGTCGGGTGTTTACCAATATTTTAAAGAATGCCATTCAATCGATTCCTGCGGATCGCTCCGGGAATATTGCTGCCACATTGCAGGTGCGCGGCAAGCGGGTGTTTGTTCATTTTTCCGACAATGGAAAGGGCATTCCGGAGACGTTGAGGGAAAAGATTTTCTCTCCCAATTTCTCCACCAAGAATTCAGGGATGGGATTGGGGTTGGCGATTTCTAAAAAGATTGTGGAGCAATTGGGCGGTCAGATTGCGTATCAGACCAAAGTGGGTGAGGGTACTACTTTTACCATCGAGTTGCCGGTGTTGCAAGGGTAGGGTTACGATGACTTGTGGGCTTTTATGAAATCCAGGGCGGTGTTTGCTTGCGCCAGGAGTTTTTTGTGGCCCGCGCGTTGCATGGCTGATTTTTTCAGTTGGTTTTTGATGCGCGCGGGCTCTTCGCTGGCTTGGTTCCATCGCTCGGCATCCCAAAAAATTAGCTCTCGCGGTTGGAATTGTGGTTCCGTGTGTGGTTTTGAGAAGCGGTTCCAGGGGCAAACGTCCTGACAAACATCGCAGCCATAGGCCCAAGTTCCAGTGTTGATTGTGGGGTCTATGGCCTCGGTTTTATCGGTGTTTTCGGTATCAATGTTGCCTTTGGGCCAAGTTTTGTCTTCGATGGTGAGGTATGAAATACATTGTGTAGAATCGATGATTTGTGGTTGTACAATGGCTTGGGTTGGACATGCGTCGATACAGGCCGTACATTCACCGCAGTGGTCCGTTTGGGGTTGGTCGGGGGTGAGATCAATGTTTCCGATGATTTCGGCCAGAAAGAAAAAACTACCCACGCCTTTTCTCAGTAATAAGCTGTTTTTGCCAATCCATCCCAATCCTGCTTTTACCGCCCACTGCCTTTCCATCACCGGTGCGCTGTCTACAAATGCGCGGCCTTCGAACTCGGGATACAAGGTTTTGATGCGATCGATGAGTTTGAATAGTTTGTCTTTGATGACGTGGTGATAGTCATCGCCCCAAGCGTACTTGGCAATTTGGGGGGTAGAACTGTTGGGCTGGAATGGGGTGGTTTCGGGGAAATAATTGTAGGCCAAGCTGATCACGGATTTTGAACCAGGCACCAACAAAGTGGGGTTGAGGCGCATTTCTCGATGGTTCTCCATGTATTGCATGTTGCCATGAAATCCGTTTGCAAGCCATTGGTCGAGGTGGATTTCTTCGCGATCAAGTTTCTCTGCTTTGGCGAACCCACAGGCCAAAAAGCCCAATTCTTGGGCCCAGGCTTTGATTTGGGTTTCGGGGTTCAGAGACGGTGGCATCGCCCCGCGAAAATAAGTCAGGAATCCGGGAAAACGGTTTGATTACTCTGCGCCGTCGGTTTTTGCACGCTCAATGGCTTTTCCGCCAATGGCAATGCCCATGGTCATGCCCACTTCAATGTCGCTGCGATAGTGCAATGCACCCCACAAACGACTCTTGCTGGCTTCGTCGGCCATCGACATGTATCTAGACGCTTGGTCGGGGACCACATGGCTCAAGAATTTGGCGGCAGCGCCACTGAATGTGCTATGTCCGCTCGTAAAGGCTGGAAAGTTGGGCAGTCCTGTTAGCGTTTTGCAATCGGCGTGCATTTGTGAAGGGCGTGGGTTGTAATAGTAGTATTTGGCGTCCCAACAGCAAACGGCGGCGGTGAACATGCTGGCGTTGAGCAATGCAAGGTTTCTAGCCCATCGAACCTCGCTCCAACGCTGTTTCACGAAATCTTCACAGGCAATGTCGTTCCAATGACCAGGAGGGGCATAAGTACCTGCGCCATCGCCCCAAAAATGAACCACTTTCATGCGATCGCGGTCTGGGTGTTGGCTGAACCAAAGCACTTCTTCGAGTTCCTTTTTGAATTGGGCTGAGTTGGTGGATGGTGGTGGGGCGGGGCGACTGTTTACGACTTCGGTGGTATCCATTAAAAAGCTCATCACTTTTCCAAACATCGGCAACATGGGCGGGCGTGCGGGTGTTTCTTGACTCAACCAAGCCACTTCGCCACGGGCTTCGGTGCGATCCTTTAAGAATTTCCAATCTGTTGGGGTGCCCACTGCTTTGCCTGCACCATCGGTTCTGGCTCGAGCGATGAATTTCGCGGCAACGGCTTTGCCTAGGCCTACGCCGGCATCGATATCGCTACGTGTATTTCCACCAGCCAAAATGCGGGCAGATGTACATTCGGTTAATTTGGTTTGGATGAATTCTTGTTCGCCAGGGAACATCAACGTTAAAATCGCAGCTGAAGCGCCAGCGGCAACGGCTTCTTCGCATGGATATACGAAATCAGACGTCATCGGAATCAGTTGTTTGATGGATGGGTCTGTTTTGGCCGGGCGGGGTCTTCTGAATTTTGATTTGTAATGGTAGGCAGCCACCAAGGCATCGTATTGTGCGCCAGACAAGTAGGCAT
>CANHGC010000069.1 GCA_947460045.1 Bacteroidota bacterium
ACCAAGGCTGTCGGTCTGCATTCCCCAACAAATCCACCTTGTTGCAAACCACCCAAACGCGGGAAGTCTTTTGCTTCAGCATCATCAAATCCTGTTCGGCATCCGCCAGTGAACAACTGCCCATATCCAACAAATACATCGTAGCACCCGCCTTTTCCACATGTGAAAACGTGCGCGCTATGCCCTCCTGCTCTATCACATCCGTGGCCTCCCTGATCCCCGCGGTATCAATCAAACGCAACATGAATCCCTCAAAATTCAGCTGCGCCTCAATGGCATCCCGCGTGGTCCCCGCTATGTCACTCACAATCGCCCGGTCCTCGTTCAACATCGCATTGAACAACGTGCTCTTCCCCGCATTCGGTCGGCCCGCCAATACCAATGCCAACCCCTTCTTGATCACATTTCCCAAAGCAAACGAATCACGGAGCAACACTACCTCCATCTGAATTCGCTCCACCAACAACTTCAACTCGCTTCGCTCCGCAAACTCCACATCCTCCTCCGCAAAATCCAATTCCAACTCCACCAAACTGGTAAAGTGCAACAACCGATCCCTCAGGGTGGCGATGTCCTTCGAAAAGCCGCCTTTTAGCTGTTTTAAGGCCAAATCATGCGCCATTCGATGCTCTGAGGCGATCAGGTCGGCAACAGCCTCTGCTTGCGCCAAATCGAGTTTTCCATTCAAAAATGCCCGCTGGGTAAATTCACCCGGCTCAGCCAAACGAGCACCACGATCCATGTAAGCCCTCAGCACACGCGAAACGATGTACTCGCTGCCGTGTACCGAAACTTCCACCGTGTCTTCACCGGTATAGCTTTTGCCCCCCTTGAACAAAGTAATCAACGCCTCATCCATCAACCCATCGGCATCAAACATAGAACGCAAATGCGCTGAGTGAGAGGGTTTGTCACCAACAGCCTTTTTCAGCAATGCATCGGTGAGCATCAAAGCCAATGGCCCCGAAACCCGCACAACCGCAATGGCTCCAACGCCCGCCGCCGTGGCACGCGCTACTATGGTATCTAATGATTGTTGCGATTTCATGATTCTCAAATTGGGTTCCCACAAAAATAAAGAAAGCCCCGCAGGTTCTGCGGGGCTTTCTCATGAAGTTCAATTTTAATTAAGGCTCTTTGCGAATCACATTCACAGATCCGTTCACCTTGTTCACCTGCTCTTTACCCTTGAACTGATAAGTCAATTGGTAGAAATAGGTTCCTGATGGCACTTCCGGACCGTCATTGTTCACGCGACCATTCCACTGGATCTGAGGATCTTTCGAAATGAACACACGCTCACCGTATCGGTTGAAGATACGCAACTCAAACATGGATTGTCCAGCAATCGGCACACGGAATACATCGTTCTTGCCATCGGCATTTCCAGGTGTAAACACGTTGGCCAAGTAAATGAATTGGTTCACGTATACTGGCTTACAAATGGTGTCTTTACAACCCGTAGAGTTGGTCACCTCTAAGCATACCCAGAAAGTATCTGTTCCACTGTACGATGCACTTACAATCTTATCGGTAGAACTATTGTCTACCACCAACTTCTCACCAGTGAATTTGATGTTGGTTTGGTGATTGAAGCCCCAACGGAACTGGGTACCATTTACATCCTGACGGGTAAATGTATAATCCGGTGTCTTGGTAGCGTCGATGATAAAGTCAGACACAACAGAATCCACTAAGAAGAACTGATCTGCCAAATCTGTAGGACACCATGGCCTTGGCCTGTTGGGATCGTAATCAGCGAAGTGCGACACTCGGATTCTACCAGGTTGAGTAAATCTCCAAGTCAAACTCTTTTTCTCTGTAGTAATTGTATCAATCTGGCCAGTACTCAAGTTATGGAACTTCCATTTGTACGATTTGAAGATTGTATCAGAATTGTCTACGAAGGTGTTACTATCACCAATACATATCGCCGGTTTCAGCACAAACCCTCTCACCGTATCTCTCGGCAATACCGTTACGACAAAGGCCTTTTGAGATGGGGTATCAGGGAAGGTAGCAGGACAGAATCTGCGCACATTTGGAGGCAAAATCAATGAATCATATTGCTCCAAGAACACGTAGAACTTACCCGCTTTATCGTATCTGTGATACAAGAACAAATCTTTCTTGTTGTCAATTTTACCATCACCGAAGAACCATGTCCAGTCAGCTGAAGTAGAAGCACTGTCTGTCAAGTTGCTGAATTGCAAACTATCGCCAACACAAATGGTCACTTCGTTACCGGCTTTGGTTGTAAACTCGAAGCGAGGACGTGGTCCAGGAATCTTAATCCAACGGCTGAAGGTGTCTTCACAACCTTGATCTGTTTTGAGTTTATACTGCACTTTAAACCAACCATTACGGGTGTATTTGTGTGCGATACGATCTGGCAATCCCGCCTTGTTCGAAGCATCCCGCTTGTACAAGTTGTTTCCACCATCACCCCAATCAATAAACCACTCTTTGATGTAATCACACTGCATTGGCGTAGGACCATTACAGTTCTTCATCGCCCATGAACAAGGATCGTGCAAGAAGCTGCTATCAAAGAATTCAATGATTGAGTTACAAGATGGTACGTTTACGTTCAATCCAAACTTCACATCCAAGCGAGAGATGAACAATCTACGCTCAACGGTATCCATACAGCCGGTACTATCACCCGCTATGTTGCGGAAAATGTACACACCTGAATCGTTCTTGTAGTAGGTAGCCAAGGCACCACCACCACCAAGGTCAACCCATGGCAATGCAGGCGTTCCAACACCGGTACCACCCCAAGGCTGTCCGCCAAAGCTGGTAACTGGCTTGCTTGGATCGTCATCGGCTTTGTTCCAATCCCACTTGGTGAATGGCTCACGGTTTTTCTTACCTTGAGCAGTTTCAGCCTGACGTACAGGATCTCTCCAGTAGTCGGTGAAATCCCATGTTCCAAAGTTGATTGGATCTGGGTGGAACATTTTGTATTTAGGCAATGCCTTCAAAGTAGTGGCTTGATCTTGACAAACGATACTGTCTGGCAATTCCAATTCCATCGCAAAACCTACCAACACTGGGAACGCCGCGATATCATCACACTTACCATTGCTCGATGTCATCGCCAAACTCATGATGTGGTAACCATTCCATTTTGGCACGAATTTGTAAGCACTGTATTGGGTGTTGCCTACTTTCTCTATATCAGTAGGACGGATGGTAGTATCACGGTAGTGAAGGATGGTCATACTATCCTTATTAGGCACTACGTAGTAACGAATCAACTTACCGAAACCTGTAGTATCGATACAACCGTAAGCGCCTGTGGCTGGTTGACCAATAACGCCTTTGTTGTTCCAAATCATCTTGGCGATTTGTGGGCCTGTTAATGAGAATGGATCAAAACCACGGGCTTCAACGCGCTCTTTGATTCTATCCCAAGCGGCAGAAACGTCGGCACCAATTTCCCACGCACGAATTTCCGCAGTGAATATGGTATCTGGGCCTTTGAACGTTTTGGTCTGACCGTCGTTCCAAATATCAGTACATGGCACTTGAACTGGGGTTTCACCACCACGGGTTTGAATCACATAGTTATACAAACGATTCTTTGGTTTTCCTGGAACCTGCTGGTAGCGGAAGTAATCTTCTTGGATGAAATTCCTCCAGCTCCTTGAGTAGAAAGGACTCGCATTTCCTGTTTCAAAAGACCAACGCAATGATTTCAAATCATCTGTACGTGTTTTGTTTCCTGGTATCGGTCTTACAATAACAGCATCGCCCTTACAAATTTTGCGGATCCCCACAGGGTTTGGCAATGGCGTCATGATTTCAAATGCAGGATCGATCAATGGGAAACAAGCAAATCTCCTGTACCACTGCGTATCGCTACAAATTGGGCGATCTGGTGTTGGCGGAGAGAATGTTCCTGGTTTACGAACACCGTTTCCTACTACGATACCCACAGTAATACATCCACTAGGATCACACACCTGAGAAGCGGAATACTGTTTTGAATAACGACTTGGTGGGTTACCAGAAGGTTGATATCCTGGGAATGGAGGTCCTGGAGGACGTGGCCCAGGGCTTAATCCACTCAAAGGTACCCAACCATTGGGGTTACAAGTTGAATCGAAGTTGATAGACACGGTTGAGAAGGTACATCCCGGCTTCAAATCACTCAAAATAAAGGTAATACCATATTGGGGGTTCTTCGCACCCAAACATTCAATCGCATCTTTTAACAATCCTGATCCAACTCCACCCGCATTTGCGTGCAACATGGCCAACTGCTTGGTGGCTTCGCTTTCACACTTCAATGGGTGACAGGTATCCTTGTGCAATAATCTTACGTTGTTACACTGGGGAATTCTCGCGTAGTACAATTCACGATATCTCTTATAATCGATGATGTAATCAGTACCATAGTTCAATCCGTTGAATCGACCCATCTGGGACATCAACAACATTTTAATCTTTCTAGGTTTTTCGCCTTTGGCCAATCTGATTTTCAACAATGGCAACGGCAAGGTATCTCTTTTGGTATATGTAGAGAAATTGTACATCACTGAATCCGTCTTACTCACCAATCTCACAATGTCTCTATCCTTGGCCTTCACCGTCTTAGGACCTTTGTGCAATGTATTGTTGATATACACTGAATCATTGGCACCCAAAGTGATAGACAATGAATCTTCCACCAATCTCTCACCTGGACCTTTCAACCATTTGTATGGCGCGTATTTCTTAATGGCATTCGCATATTTGGCATCCGCAGCAGTGGATGAATCTCCTGGATCACGGGGAATGAACAAAATTGAATCTTCTACGATCCACAATGTATCAGAAGCCCAAACTTGTATCTTCTTACACAAACCGGTAGACGTAATGAAAATCGCATCTTCCATTGGCGCGTTTTTGAAACGATCCAACAAAATCAAATCCCAAGATTTGTAGTAGTGCGTTGGCAAAGTATCATGTGAATACTGACAGTTTACAAACACGTTTTTATTTCGTGTTATATCCGTTGTACACTTCGGCGCATAGGTATCGCTGAAATCCCACAAACGAACCGCACAAACTCGCTCACGCTTCAAGTAGTCGTTTCCACCACCCGGTGCAGCGTTTCCAGCGTATACAGAACTTGTACCATTTGAGTTCTTCTCATTTCTCAAAGGTTTCTGCCAAATCTGACGTGGAGTACCATTCGCATTCTTTTGGAATGTATGACCCAAAGTACCATTCCATTTGTAGAACGTACTGTCATCGTCTGTATAATCTCTATCGTTGTGGTAGAAAGTTGAGAAGTTCTTAAAGTGAACTGTATCCATCACATCTTTAGGACATTGGAATACCTCAAACTCTGCCAAACGATTGTTCGCTACTTCGATGGTAGAAGCAGGACCCAAAATGATAATGGTATCAAAGGCGGTCTTATTTCCACAAATCGGGTGGCTGTATGTCAATTGGATCAAGAAAGGTCCCAGACCTGAAAAGCTGTGACTTGGGAACCAAGATCTATTATCGAAGTTCTGCGGACCTGTGTTGGGGTCACCAAAGTTCCACAACAAACCTGTAGCTCCAGTAGGAATTTCATCTACACCAAAATCAATTTTCGGATCGCTGATACAAGTAGAATCTTTACTCGCCCAAATATTGGCTTTGGATTTAAATACAGCGGCAGTCGCTTGAACCGTAAATGAATCCTTACAACCATCAATAGTTTCAATCACCACCTTTGAGTTATAGGTACCTTGACCTTTAAATGTCTTTTTAATCGTTGGACCCCAATCGCTGGTTGTTGTACCATCGCCCCAATACCAGGTGATTTTTTTCACTTGGCTTTTGTCGATGCGCGAAATGTTGTTAATCGTAGCCGTAACACTATCACATGCTACAGGCTTGTTACTGGTAAATCTCGCACCAATCTTCTCACGCACTTTTACAGCACCCACCAATTTTATCGTATCGATACAACCGTTCTCGTCTTCCACTTCCACGTATAAATCAAAACTTCCACCGCGTTCGTCCTTCACTGAAAAACAAAACGTTTGTGGCAAGGTAGGATTGGTGTATTCAAACAACTGACCATCGCTCACCAAATATTTGATTTTGGTAATTTTTGCTCCGTTCTTGTTCGAAGAACTGTCCGTGAAACAGAACAAGTTCTTTTCAAAACACTGCTCATACAAGTTTTGCAGCTTCAACTTGATCTTCGGTGATTCTTTCACTACCAAATTCAACGTAGATGTACACTTGGTACCGTTGATGGTGGTGATATAGGTAACCACTTTGTTTCCAGGCGTTTTAAACGCATAGTTCAAGTTTCGCAGTCCGGTTTGAGAATTCTCACCATTGAAATCCCAATCGTGTGTAGTTCCCGTACTCGAACCATTGAAACTCACCGGTACACCAACGCAAGGAGACCCACTGTACTGAATCGTACACTGAGCCGCTGCATCGCCGATGGATGTTAGCATTGCGACCACCGCAATGATCGCGCCTTTCATTATGTTCATTAAACCTTTCATTTTAGGTATGTTTTTTTGCTGTAATCGGTCAAAAATAGAAGTTTTATGGCACATCCCCAAAGGATTCAGCCATTTTATTGATGTTTTCCTGAGATTTTGACTTTGAAATATCATATTAATTTTGTATATTATTATTTGATTTACGAAGTAGTTTTATGGATTTACGAATATATTTCCATTCCCTATCTCCACTATATTTATAAGCCAATATCACTCGATAATTGGCTTCTTCACAGTCCATATTTCCGCATACACCCGTCCATACCTCTTTATAATCATTACTTCTAAATACTGTGCGCTGTTTTGCATCCAAAATTGTGATGTCATAACTCAATGGCTTAGCCATTTCAACATAAAAGGCTTCATTTAACCCATCGCCATTCGGCGTAAATACATCGGGTACCGAAACAATCGATGCCTCGTTGCTGGGCGTAACTTGTAGCGTTAACCACTGACTGTCCTTACACCAAATCAACCCGCCATCCGCTTTGCTAACTGGCATAGAATGAACCAATTTAACCCGGAAATTGCGATTTTTCTCCACCCAATACGAGTGAGTTATCCGCTCCGTTGCACCGCGATTTTCAATCACCTCTCCACCCAATCCATCGCCCCAATTAACACCAATCACACCATAATCCCCCTCCAAATCCAACGATACCATACCCGCGATATTCTCTGAAATCACTGGCCTCCACTGTGGGCGATGATTGCCACATGGGCCCATATCCTTCACACCATTCCTTTTCCCAACCGAAGCTACCGTTGGAAATCCGTTTTCTCTCGCTCCGCCGCCACCCAAGTTCACATCCCCCAAAATTCCACCAACCAATGAAGGCGGCATATTTTGTCTGTTCTCGGTATTTGCAGGCGATTGACCCTTCATGTCAGACACTTCCTGATTGACTTTCTGATCTACAACATCCTTCGCA